>NZ_CAUPYL010000167.1:0-5655 GCF_963515265.1 uncultured Frigoribacterium sp. | reverse complement strand
CGCGTCGCGTGCCCCGCGTGCGTCGCGTGCCCCGCGTGCGTCGCGTGCCCCGCGTGCGTCGCGTGCGTCGCGTGCCCCGCGTGCGTCGCGCTACACCCCGCATTCTGCACTACACCCGCAGTTCTGGGGGTGTGGTGCTGGTCCGGGGGTGTAGCTCGGCGCCACGGACGAAGCTGCGCCCCGTGCGAGGGGCGCTCGCTCTGGGGGTCGTGCAGGAGGCGCGCGGCGGCTTGGATCGGACACGGACGTCACGAGGCGCCCCGACCAGGAGGACGCCCCATGGCCAGCACGATCGCACGCACTCAGCTCGGGGTCGTCGTGCTCGGCATCGCCGCCGCGACCCTCTTCGGCGGCACGCTGCCGGACCGCGCGGCGGACGATTCGGCCGCGCAGCAGCCGTCGCAGCAGCAGTCGGCCTCCGACGCGGCTCAGGCGACCGACGCGGGCTCGCGCTAGGCCCCGGGCCCTACGCCGACTCGACGGTCGTGCGGAGCTCGACAGGGCTCGCAGGCGGAGCCCACACGGTCGGACCGGACACGAAGAGCACGACCGGGTCGACCCCGGACACGTCAGCACACCGCCGGCCGTACGGGCCACCACCAGCGGGCCGCCTCGTGCGACGGCCTAGTGCGACGGCCTAGAAGGGCGCGACGCCGCTGCGGTCGATGAACGCGCCCGTGGGCCCGTCCGCCCCCTGCGTCGCCAGCTCGACGATCGCGTCGGTGCCCTCGGTGACCGTCTGGTGCCCGCTGTGGCCGTTGAGGTCGGTCGCCGTGTAGCCGGGGTCGGCAGCGTTGACCCGGATGCCCGGCAGGGCCTTGGCGTACTGGACGGTGAGCATCGTCACGGCCGACTTCGACGCCGTGTAGAGCGGCGCCACCACGGTCGACTCGATGCGGTCGGGGTCGTGCACCGCGGTGAACGAGCCGAGCCCGCTCGTCACGTTGACGATCGCGGGCGCCGAGGACGCGCGGAGCAGCGGCAGGAACGCGTGCGTCGTGCGGACGATGCCGGCGACGTTGGTGTCGAGGACGAGGAGCGCGTCGGCGCCCGTCAGGTCGGCGGGGTCGGCGTGCGACCCCGTGATGCCCGCGTTGTTGACGAGCACGTCGAGCCCGCCCTCGGCCCCGACGAGCTCGGCCGCCGCGGCGACAGAGGCGTCGTCGGTGACGTCGAGCTGCACGAAGCGCGCGCCGAGCTCGTCGGCGGCCTGCTGCCCGCGCGACGCGTCACGCGCCGCCATCCAGACGGTGTGGCCCTCGGCCAGCAGGCGGCGGGCGGTCTCGAGGCCGAGGCCCTTGTTGGATCCGGTGATGAGTGTCGTGGTCATGGGTCGAGTCTGCGCGCCGCCGTCGACGCGCGCGTGGCCCGCCCCGGCAGGAGGACTGCCAGTACCAGGCAGCACCTCCCTGGGGAGGAGAGGATGAGCGCATGCCTGCACAGGACGACCAGCTCGGCTGGCTGCTCAAGACCTGGCGCGCCCGCCTCGCCCCCTCCGATGCCGGCCTGCCCTCCGGCGGCCGGCGCCGAGCGACCGGCCTCCGCCGCGAGGAGCTCGCCGCCCTCGCCGGGCTCTCGGTCGACTACGTCGTCCGGCTCGAGCAGGGCCGCGCCCGGCACCCGTCCGACCAGGTCGCCACCGCTCTCGCCCGCGCCCTGCAGCTCGACGACGCCGAGCGCGACCACCTGTTCCGCAGCGCGGGCCTGCTGCCCCCGACGTCGGCCGTCGTGTCGCGGCACATCCCGCCCGGCGTGCAGCGGCTGGTGGGTCGCCTGCGTGAGACGCCCGTCGCGGTCTTCAGCGCCTCCTGGGACCTGCTCACCTGGAGCCCGCTCTGGGGACGCCTGCTCGGCGACCCCGAGGGCTGGCCCGCGGGCGAGCGGAACATCGTCGTCCGGGCGTTCCGCGACGCCCGTCGCGAGGCCGACCCGGCTGCCGCCGCGGCGGAGGACAGGACACGGACGACCGCAGGAGGCGCGGACACGGCGGTGCGGACCCGTCACCTCGACGGCTCGGGCGGCGCCCGCTTCCGGGCCGCCCTCGTCTCCGACCTGCGCCGGGCGCTCGTCGACCACCCGGCCGACCCTCGCCTCCGCGCGCTCGTCGACGGGCTGCTCGCGTCCGAGCCCGCGTTCGCCGAGCTCTGGGCCCGGGGCGCGGTCGGCGTGCACGAGTCCTCGCGCAAGGTGATGGACCACCCGCTGGTCGGCCCGCTCGAGCTCGACTGCGACGTGTTCACCGTGCCGGGCAGCGAGCTCGCCATCGTCGCGTACACCGCCGCCGAGGGCACCCCGGCGGCCGCGGCCCTCGACTTCCTGCGGGTCGGAGCCGTGGGCGCCGTGGGGATCTCCGGTGACGTGTGCGAGACGCCCGACGCTGCCGCCGCCTCCTCGTCGTCCTGGGAGCGCTAGGCACCGCGCGGCCCGCAGATGCCGACCGGAGAGCCCGCAACAGTGGCATTTCCGGTCGCGGAACGTGTTCTCGGGGCCTGACGGTCGGCATGTGCGGCCATCGACGTCGAGCCCGGCCGGCCCGGCCCAGGCAGCAGTGCGCCCGGCCGCGTGCGAGGAGCGACGGGGCCGGGCGCAGGGACCGAGGAGGCGCGGGTCGGCTAGGCGAGCATCTCGCGGACCAGCGGCACCACCTTCGTGCCGTACAGCTCGATGCTCCGCATCATCTCCGCGTGCGGCAGGCGGCCCATGCTGTAGCGCATGTCGAAGCGCGTGGCGCCGAGCAGCGCCATGTTCTGGGCGATCTTCGCGGCGACCGTCTCGGGCGAGCCGACGTAGAGGGCGCCCTGCGGGCCCGCGCTCTGCTCGTACTGCGCACGGGAGTAGGGCGGCCAGCCGCGCTCGCTGCCGAGCTGGTTCGTCTGCGCCTCCTGGTACGGGAACAGCACCTCCTTCGCCTCGGCGTCGGTCTCGAGCACGAAGCCGGGCGAGTGCATCGCGATGGGCTGCGACTCCTTGCCGAACTCGCCGAGGGCACGGCGGTAGAGGTCGGCGTAGGGCGCGAACTGGGCGGGCTGGCCGCCGATGATCGCGAGGAAGAGGGGCAGGCCGTAGTGCGCCGCACGGATGACCGACTGCGGGGATCCGCCGACGCCGACCCAGGTCTTCAGCGTCCCGCTCTCGGGACGCGGGTAGACCCACTGGTCGCTGAGGGAGCCGCGCTTGGTGCCCTGCCAGGTGACGGGCTCGTCCTTGAGCAGCTCGGCGAAGAGCTGGATCTTCTCCTCGAAGAGCACCTCGTAGTCCTGCAGGTCCAGTCCGAAGAGCGGGAACGACTCGGTGAAGGAGCCGCGCCCGAGGATGACCTCGGCCCGGCCGTTCGAGAGCGCGTCGACCGTCGCGAAGCGCTCGTAGACGCGGACGGGGTCGTCCGAGCTGAGCACGGTCACGGCCGAGCCCAGGCGGATCCTCTCGGTGCGGGCCGCGATCGCCGCGAGGACGACCTCGGGCGCGCTGACCGCGAAGTCGACGCGGTGGTGCTCGCCGACACCGATGAAGTCGAGGCCGACCTGGTCGGCGAGCACGGCCTGCTCGACGAGGTCGCGGATCGACTGGGCGTGCGAGATGAGCTCGCCCGCGCCGTCGACGCCCGCCGGACGCTCGGTGACGTCGCCGAAGGTGTCGAGTCCGAACTCGAGGGGGTGTGCCATGGGGTGCGCTCCGATCCGCTGCGTTTCATGCGTGTGCATGATCTTACGGGGTGAACCGTGAGCGGCGGCTGGGCATTCCACGGCGCGGCGGGGTGCGGGAAGTCGGCGGGAACCCGCCGAACCCTGCAGCGCGAGCGCGAACGGAGCGGTACGAGCCCACCACCGCGGCTGCCGCTCACGCCGAGGGGAGGCGATCGAGCAGGTTCGCCGCGATGCGCCCGGGCATGCCGCTCCGCACCGTGCGACCCGCCTGGCTGTCCGGCTTGCGCTCGGCCTGGTCGCGGATCGCCGCGGCGAACTCGGCGGCGAAGCCGAGCCGCGGGACGGCCGCGACCAGGGAGGCGACGAACGCCGCGTCCCAGTCCGCACCTCCTGCGCCGCTCACGTCGAGGCTGGTCGCGCGCTCGAGCAGGTGCGCCTCGGGATCGAGCGCGACGTCGACCGACGTCCACATGTGCCGCTCGACCACCTCGGCCAGGCGCCGCTGACGTGCCTCCGGCCAGCCGGCTCCGGCGGCGAAGACGCGAGCGACAGCTCCCCCGGCGTGCTCGAAGTCGACGGCGTGCGCGTCGAACGACGGCACGAGGCCGAGGTCGTGCAGCAGCGAGGCGACGTAGAGCAGCTCGGCGTCGAACCGCACGGACTCGCGGCGCCCGAGCTCGGCGGCGAGCGCCCACGAGCGCACGCTGTGGCTCAGCAGGGCAGGGCTGGCGTGGGCGGCGGTGACCTCCCGGGCGCGGGCGGCGACGTCGGAGGGCGGCACGAGGAGGCGCGCGACGGCGGCCGAGGAGGCGGAAGGTGGCGAGGAGCAGGAGGCGGAAGGAGGCGAGGAGGCGGTCGCAGACGAGGAGGAGGCGGACGGAGGCGAGGAGGCGGAAGGAGTCGAGGAGGAGGCGGACGAGGACGAGGGCGGGACGGACGACATGCCCCCGAACCTACGAGTGGACGCCGACCCCGACCAGTGGCAGGATCGCCAACGAACACGTCAGCACTGCCAGATGCCGGGAGGCACCATGGACCGCATGAAGGTCGTCACCCTCGTCGCCGACGGCGTCGCCCCCTTCGAGTTCGGCGTGCTCTGCGAGGTCTTCGGCCTCGACCGCAGCGCCGACGGCGGCCCGTCGTTCGAGCACCGCGTCGTCACCGAGCACCCGGGCGTCGTCGCCACGAACCAGGGCTTCGGCATCACCGTCCCCGACGGCCTCGAGACGGCGGCCGACGCCGACGTGGTGTGCGTCCCAGCGCTCGGCAGCTACGGGGCCGACGGCACGCTCTCGGCTGCCGTGCGCGACCTGCTCGTCGCCGCCGAGGCGCGAGGCGCCTGGCTGATCAGCGTCTGCAGCGGCGCCTTCGTGCTCGCCGACGCCGGGATCCTCGAGGGCCGTCGCGCCACCACCCACTGGATGTACGCCGAGCGCCTGCAGCGCGAGCACCCCGGCACGACCGTCGACCCCGACGTGCTCTTCGTCGAGGACAGGAAGGTCATCACGAGCGCCGGCACCGCCGCCGGCATCGACGCGTGCCTGCACTTCGTCCGTCGCGTCGCCGGGGCCGCCGCCGCGAACGTCGTGGCCCGCCGCATGGTCGTGCCCGCGCACCGCGACGGCGGCCAGAGCCAGTTCATCGAGACGCCGCTGCCGAAGGAGGTCGACGCCTCGCTGACGCCCCTCACCGACTGGATGCTCGCGCACCTCGGCGAGGAGCAGACCGTCGAGGCCCTCGCCGCGCGGGCCCACATGTCGCCCCGCACCTTCGCCCGCCGGTTCAAGGCCGAGCTGGGCACGACGCCGGCCGCCTGGCTGACGAGGCAGCGTCTCCTGCGGGCACAGCACCTGCTCGAGGTGACCGGCCTCGGGCTCGACGCCGTCGCCGGTCAGGCCGGGTTCGGGTCGGCCGCCGTGCTGCGGCACCACTTCACGCGGGTGCTCGGGACGACGCCGCGCGCGTACCGGGCGACGTTCCGCGGGGCGGACGCGGCCGACGCCGCCTGACC
>NZ_CAUPYL010000166.1:0-5683 GCF_963515265.1 uncultured Frigoribacterium sp. | reverse complement strand
TTTAGGAATTCTCGTGGGCTCGTTTATGTTTATAATAGAGTGACCGTGTCCTCCCCCGCGCGGATCGCCTCCGGCCCCGTCGTCGTGCCCGCGGCCTCGCCGCGCACGACGCCGTGGCGTGTCGCGACCGCGCTGCACGACGACCTGCCGGCCGCGCGTCACCTGGTCCGACCGGCGGTCGTCATGACGGTGCTCGTGGCGTCCGTGGTCCCCTGGCGCACGGGCGTCATCTACGAGGGCGGCCTCGACCCGGTCGTCGTCGCCAAGGCGTTGCTCGCCGCGGTGGCGCTGGTGCTCGCCCTCACGGGAGCGCCCGCCGGTCGTGACGGCCGTCACCTCGCGAACCGCGTCGGGCCCGTCGCCGTGGCGTTCCTGCTCGCCTACCTCGGGATCGCCTTCGTCGGGGGCGTCTCGGCAGGGCTGACGACGTCGACGACCGTGCTCGTGATCCGCGTGCTGATGGTCGCGGCGACGATCGTCGCCGTCGTCCACCGCAGCGAGCCGCGCGTCGTCGTCCGGTCGCTGCTGCTCGCCCTCGGCATCGTCGGGGCCGTCTCGGCGCTCTCCGGCCTGCAGATCTACCTGGCCGGGGGCCGCCTCGCCGGGACCCTGCCGGCCCTGAGCCCGAACGAGATCGCGTTGTTGCTCGGCCTGCCGCTGATCGGCGTGGTCCACCGCCTCCTGGTCCAGAAGGCGACCGTGGGGTCGCTCGCGCTGCTGGTCGTCCTGACCGGCCTCTTCGTCACGACGGGCTCGCGGGCCGCGTTCCTCGCGGTCCTCGTGGCCGTGGCCGTGGCCGTCGTGGCGGCGCGCCGTGTCCGGCCCACGGTCGCGGTCGTCGTCGCGGTCGCCGTGCCCCTCGCCGTCGCGTTCCTCGCGAGCACCGACGTCCTCGCCCGGGTCATCGAGCGCGGGGGCGACTCCGCGAGCATCGCCACCCTGAACTCGCGCACCATCGCCTGGAACACGGTGCTGCAGACCGACCCGGGCACCTGGGCCCGGTGGATCGGCTCGGGCCTCACCGTCAAGCAGGTCCCCGTCGCCGGTCAGTACTGGGCCGAGCAGGTCCTCGACAGCAGCTGGATCTCGGCGCTCGCGCAGGCCGGCGTCGTCGGTGCGGGGCTGCTCGCGATCTGGGTCGTCGTCGGCCTCGCCACGGCCGGCCGCGCCAGCCTCCGCGTCGTCGGGTTCGGCGCCGTGCTGCCCGCCTTCGTCTTCATCGTCATCAGGAGCGTCGTCGAGAGCGGGCTGGTCGACTCCAGCAGCGCGTTCGTGGCCTTCTTCACCCTGGTCGTGCTCGCCGAGTCGGCCCCTCGTCCCCGGAGCGTGACCCCGTGACCTCGTCCACCGACCTGCTCGATCCCCTGACCGCCCGCCCCGGAGGTGCCGGTCGGGTCGGCTACGCCGCCGGCGCCTTCGACCTGTTCCACATCGGGCACCTCAACCTGCTGCGGCACGCGCGCCAGCACTGCGACCACCTGATCGCCGGGGTCGTGTCCGACGAGATGCTCGCCCTGACGAAGGGCATCACGCCCGTCGTGCCCCTGGCGGAGCGGCTCGAGATCGTCGACCACATCGACGTCGTCGACACGGCGTACGCCGAGACGGTGCCCGACAAGCTCGACGTCTGGCGCGAGCTGCGGTTCGACGTCTTCTTCAAGGGCGACGACTGGCGCGGCACCGAGAAGGGCCTCCGGCTCGAGCGCGAGTTCGCCGAGGTGGGGGTCGAGGTCGTGTACTTCCCCTACACGATGAGCACGTCCAGCACGGTGCTGCGACGTGCACTGAGGGCCTTGTCCGGCGGAGCCCCGGCACAGGAGGCGGCGACGGCCGAGCGGGCCCGCTGACGCGTCGCCCGCCCCAGGGTCCCGAGGTGCGGCAGCGGTGGTCCCTCCCCAGGCCGGTCCGGCGGACGCGACGCCGGGCCCGCCTGTGGACGACCGCAGGAGGCGGGTGCCGGGAGACGACGCTGGTCCCATGACCGTCACCCCCGCCTCCCCGTCCTCGCCCGCCGCCGACCCGCACCGGCCCGTCGTCTCCGACGACGAGCTGATCGCCCGGGTCGCGAGCCTGGTGCCGGTCGCCGTGCGTCGGCAGCTCTGGACGCTGTTCCTCGACGCCGACCAGGTCCAGCTGCCCATGGTGGTTCCCCTCGAGGGCATCCCCGAGCGTCCGGACCGCCTCGCCGTCGAGCGCTGGGGCGACGCCCTCGACGAGGTCGCGAGCGAGTTCGGGGTCGCCGCCGTCGTGTTCGTGCTCGAGCGTCCCGGGCCCGTGGTCGACTCGGCGTCCGACGTGGCGTGGCGAGACGCGCTCACCGGCCTCTCCGAGGCTCGCCGCTACGCCGTGCGGGCGGTCCTCACCTGCACGTCCGACGGCGTGGTGGCTCCCCCCGACCCCCGCTCGGTGTTCACGACCGAGCGCGACAGGTGCCCACGGCCTCAGTCCTCGCCGAGCCGCCTGCGGCTCTCCGAGGTGCTCGCCGTGCGCTGACCCCGTCCCCGGTCGAGATGCCGCCACCAGGCGGTCTCGGCGAGCTCGGCCGACGTGTAGACCCCGAGGGCCTCCTGCTCGGACTCGACGAACGACCAGCGACGCAGCCGCCAGCCGGTGCCGAAGGCCTCGACGACCGCCATGACCGCGCCGTCCGGCGCCCGGCGGACGAACCAGCGGTCATCGGAGGCACGGTCGAGCATGACCCGATCGTACCGGGAGCGTCGCGACCGCCAGCGTGCCCGGACGACGGGCCGTGAGGGGGTCCGGACGGTCAGGCGAGCGCGAGGGGGAACAGGCTGCGCGTGTCCTGCGCGAGAGCCGGGTCGGGCAGATCCTGCCGCCGCACCTCCTGGCCCTCCCACTCCACCCGGCGGAGCAGCACGGGCGCCCGGTCGTCGTCCTGGGCCGACACGGCGTCGCCGACCAGGCTGCCGAGTGAGAACGACCCTTGTCCGGCGTCCGGCACCGCCACGAGCTCCCCCTCGCCGAGGTGGGCGAAGGCCTCGCGCTGCGCGGTCCACGCGGGCGTCGTCCGGCCCCTGGGCGACGACTCGGAGATGGTGACCACGCCCGCCCGTCGCCAGTCATCACCGGTCCGCTCGTCCCCGGGGCGCACCACCCAGGCATGCCGGGTCGAGGAGAGCGCCGCGTCGTCCGTGGGCGCGAGCATCCCGGCATCGGCGCCCGGCCAGACGTAGTCGAGGTCGTCCGGCACGCCCGGGAACCTGCCGCGGTACCACTCGGGCTCCTTCTGCACGAGCTTCGACCGGTGGCTCCGGTGCACGGCATCGTCGCCGAGCCAGCTCGGCAGGTCGTCGGTGACCGAGACGGCCGCCGACGCGTGTCCTGCGTCGCGGTCGCGGTGGTCGCCGAGCCCGGCGTCGCCGAGCGCGGGGGCGAACTCCAGCACCTGCGGCCGCACCGTGTCGGAGTGCCCCTGGGCGATCCACTCGTCGGTGATCGCGAGGGCGTAGGCCGTCAGCGCGGTGCGGTGGCCGCGCCACATCGCGATCGCGGGGTGGGACTGCCACCCGTAGCCGGGCAACGTGACGGCCCGGAGCACCTGGAGGGCCTCGACGCGTTGCTTGCCGAGCCTGGCCTGGTCGAGCACCCGCGCGCTCTCGACGAAGTCGGGGTACGGGAGGAAGGTCTGCACCCCTCTCACGCTAGGCGCGCGGCCTAGGTGCGGTTGCCGATCCGGCCCCGCAGCACGTCGATGCGCTTCTGGATCTGCTCGGTGCTCGCCTGGGCCACGGAGGGGCCGCCGCTGACGCGACGAAGATCGGCGTGGATGATCCCGTGGGGCTCGTTCGACACCCTCGACCAGATCGACACCAGCCGGCTGAGCTCTTGTCGCTGTTCCTTGATCGTCTGGTAGAGCGGGCGCGCGTCGGCGACGGGCGCGACCACGGTCGGCATGCCGGTCTTGCGCGACCGGGTGGCCTGCTTGGCCTGGCGCTGTCGCAGCAGGTCGCGCACCTGGTCAGGCTCGAGCAGACCCGGGATGCCGATGAAGTCGAGTTCCTCGAGGCTGCCGATCTCGCCGCCCGTGCCGAACTCGCCGCCGTCGAAGAGGACACGGTCGAACGAGGCCTGCGAGTCGAGCGCCTCGAATGGCTGCTGGTCGAGCAGGCTCGACGCCTTCTCCTCGCGGTTCGCGGCCGCCATCATGTCCTCCTCGGGCGCGAAGATGCCGTCGTCGGCGTTCTCCGGCCGGTCGAGCGCGTGGTCGCGCTCGAGCTCGAGCTGCCCCGCGAGGGCCATGAGGCTGGGCACGCTCGGCAGGAAGATCGAGGCCGTCTCGCCCCGGCGCCTCGCTCGCACGAAGCGACCCACTGCCTGTGCGAAGAACAGGGGCGTCGAGGCGGAGGTGGCGTACACGCCGACGGCGAGGCGCGGCACGTCGACGCCCTCGGACACCATCCGCACCGCGACCATCCAGCGGCCGTCGCCGTCCGAGAAGGCCTGGATGCGGTCGGAGGCCGCCTTCTCGTCCGACAGGACGACCGTCGGTCGTTCCCCCGTCAGCTTCTGCAGCACCGCGGCGTACTGCCGGGCCGCCGTGTGGTCGGTGGCGATGACGAGTCCCCCGGCGTCGGGGACCCCGCGACGGACCTCGGTCAGGCGGGTGTCGGCCGCCGACAGGACGGCGGGGATCCAGTCGCCCTGCGGCGACAGGGCCGTGCGCCAGGCCTGGGCCGTGATGTCCTTGGTGACCGCCTCGCCTAGGGTCGCGCTCATCTCGTCGCCCATGCGGGTGCGCCAGCGCATCTGCCCGGCGTAGGCCATGAACAGCACCGGACGCACGACGCCGTCGGCCAGAGCACGCCCGTAGCCGTACGAGTAGTCGGACCGGGAGGTGCGGATGCCCTGCTCGTCGAGGGCGTAGGTGACGAAGGGGATCGGGGCCGTGTCCGATCGGAACGGCGTCCCCGTGAGCGAGAGCCGGCGGGTGGCCCGACCGTAGGCCTCGCGGATGCCGTCGCCCCAGCTGAGCGCGTCGCCGCCGTGGTGCACCTCGTCGAGGATGACGAGCGTGCGGCCGGCAGCCGTCAGGTCGGCGTGCACCTTCGGGTTCATGCCGACCTGGGCGTAGGTGACGGCGACCCCGTGGTAGTGCCGGCCGAACGAGACGTCGGCGTTCTTGAACATGGGGTCGAGCCTCAGGTTCACGCGGTCGGCCGCGTCGGCCCACTGTCGTTTCAGGTGCTCGGTCGGGGCGACGACCACGACCCTGTCGACCTCGCCCCGCGAGAGCAGCTCGGTGGCGAGCCGCAGTGCGAACGTGGTCTTGCCGGCGCCGGGCGTGGCCGCGGCCAGGAAGTCCTGGGGGGACGTCGCGAAGTACTGCTCGAGAGCCTCCGCCTGCCAGGCGCGCAGCTTGCTCGCCGTGCCCCAGGCCGCCCGCTCGGGGAACGCCGGCGAGAGGTGCTCGGCGGCCGAGTTGCCGGCCGTGGCACCGACCTCGCCCAGATCGAGCTGGTCGTCGACGCCGACCGGTACGCCGGAGCCGGACTCGTCGCCCCGGGTCGGGTCGTGCTCGTTCGCTGTGCTCACTTGGACCGATCTTACCTGCCGCCGACGCCCGGTCGGTCACGACCGAGCTGGCCGTCGCCGGGCTGGCCGCGGTCGTGTCGCGATCGTCGCCGGGAGTCGTCGCCGCCGCCGCGCAGCAGCGACGCCGGCC
>NZ_CAUPYL010000165.1:0-5807 GCF_963515265.1 uncultured Frigoribacterium sp. | reverse complement strand
CTGCAGAACCCGACCTCGTGTGCTGCAACAACGGGAATTCCCCGTGTTGTACGGCCCTCGAGGGCAGAACGGTCGGCATTTGCCGGTCGGGATTTGCCGGTCGGCACCTGCGGGGCGCGCGTGGGCGGGGCGGCCCGCGCGTCAGCGGACGCGCGCGAGCAGGTCGACGCCGACCGCTCTGGCCCCGGCGAGCACCCGGAGGCGGCGCTCGAGCGTGAGATCGTCGAACGTCATCGTCACGGCGTAGGCCACGCCGGCCCGCGGCCCGCGCAGCACCCCGAGCTCGGACCGCACCCCGCGGTCGCTGCCCACCGCGTTGACGAGCTGCAGGTCGTGGTCGGTCCGGCGGTGCGACACGGGGTCGAGGCCGAAGGGCGCTGCGACGAACGACAGGTCGACCCCGAGCGACAGCCAGCCGAGCACCCGGCTGCTGACCGCGGACCCGACCACCTGCCCCTGCGCGAGCAGGGCCGTCAGCTGGGCGAGTTCCCGGGTCGAGCCGACGGAGGGGGCAGGCGCGTCGTCGGGACCGCGCTCGGACCGGATCTCGTCGAGCAGTGCGGTGTTCCGCACGCCCAGGTCGTCGGCCCTGGCCCGGACCGCCTCGAGCCCGACCCTGCCGAGCAGCGCGTTGACGGCGGCGGGGTCGCGCACGGCCCCGACGAGGGCGGCCGCGTCGGTGACGGCCAGCCGGCGCCGCTGCAGGTACGACCAGATGCCGCCGCCGCCGAGGGCCGCCCGGCTGCCCGGACCGGCGATGCGCTCGAGCTCGTCGAGGGCGCCGAGCCGGCCTGCCTCGATCTGGGCGCTGACCTCGATCAACAGCAGCACGGCCCCGAGCTGCCCGACGGGCAGCACGACGCAGTCGTCGACGGCGAGCAGCTCGGTGCCGTCGTCGAGGTCCCAGACCGACCCGGAGACCTGCACGCCGTCGGCCGCGAGGTCGCCCAGGGCCGTCAGCGCGCCCTCGAGACCCCCCGGAGGCGAGGGCGGCGCGTGCCGCCCCGCCTCGATCACCTCGTCCGGACGGCTGCTGTGCCGGCCGGACCGGCCACCCCGACCCGGCACACCCTGACCGGGCTGCCCCTCGCGGCCATGCAGTCCCTCCCGGCCGATCGGGCCCTCCGCGGCCGGCACGGCTACCAGATCGTGACGCGCTGCTCGGCAGGGAGCCAGAGCGCGTCGGACTCCGTCAGCTCGAACGCGTCGTAGAAGTCGTCGATGTTCCGCACGATCTGGTTGCAGCGGAACTCGTTGGGCGAGTGCGGGTCGATCGACAGCAGCCGGATGGCCTCCTCGTCGCGGAGCTTGATCTGCCACGCCTGCGCCCAGCTGAGGAAGAAGCGCTGCGCCCCCGTCATCCCGTCGATCACGGGCGCCTCGGCACCGTCGAGCGAGATCAGGTACGCGTCGTACGCGATGGACAGCCCGCCGAGGTCGCCGATGTTCTCGCCGATCGTGAGCGCGCCGTTGACGTGGTGCTCGGGCACCTGGGCCGGGGCGAGGGCGTCGTACTGCGAGATGAGCGAGGTCGTGAGGCGCTCGAAGGCCTCGCGGTCCGCCGGGGTCCACCAGTCGGTGAGCTTGCCGTCGCCGTCGTACTTCGAGCCCTGGTCGTCGAAGCCGTGGCCGATCTCGTGGCCGATCACGGCCCCGATCGCGCCGTAGTTGGCCGCGGCGTCCCGGCTCGCGTCGAAGAAGGGGAACTGGAGGATGGCCGCCGGGAACACGATCTCGTTGAAGCCGGGGTTGTAGTAGGCGTTGATGGTCTGCGGCGTCATGAACCACTCGTCGCGGTCGATCGGCTGGCCGATCTTGCCCAGCTCGCGGTCGAAGCCGACGACGGCCGAGGCGCGGACGTTGCCGACGAGGTCGCCGGGGTCGACCTCGAGGGCCGAGTAGTCGCGCCACTTCACGGGGAAGCCGATCTTGGGCGTGAACTTCTCGAGCTTGTCGAGGGCCCGGGCCCGCGTCTCGTCGGTCATCCACGACAGGTCGCCGATGCTGCGGCGGTAGGCCTCGACGAGGTTGTCGACCAGGACGTCCATCGCCTCCTTCGCCTCGGGCGCGAAGTGGCGCTCGACGTAGATGCGGCCGACGGCCTCGCCCATGGCGCCCTCGACGAACGAGACGCCGCGCTTCCAGCGGGCCCGCTGCACGGGGGTGCCCGTCAGGGTGCGCCCGTAGAAGTCGAAGTTCGCCTCGACGAAGGGCGACGACAGGTACGCGGCGAACGACCGGACGACTTGCCAGCGCAGCCAGTCCTGCCAGGCCGGCAGGCGGTCGTCGGTCATCAGCCCGGCCAGGCCCGTCACGAACGAGGGCTCGCGCACGACGACCTCGTCGAAGACGCCGGCGGGCGCGCCCACCGCGTCGCGCCACACGTCGAGGTCGACGCCCTCGGCGAGCGCGGCCGCCTCGGACCAGGGCAGGAGGTTGTAGGTCGCGTCGCTGTCGCGGGTGGCCACGTTGTCCCAGTGGTGCGACGCGACGGCGGTCTCGAGCTGCATCACGCGCGAGGCGCGCTCGTCGGCGTCGTCGAGGCCCGCGAGCCCCAGCATGCGCGAGATGAAGGCCACGTAGGAGGTGCGGATCGCCTCGCTCTTCTCCTCGCGGTAGTAGGACTCGTCGGGCAGCCCCAGGCCGCCCTGCTCGACCTGCACGACGTACCGCGTGGGGTCGCCCGGGTCGTTGTCGACGAAGAGCTGGACGAAGCTCGCGACGCCCTGCTTCTCGAAGGCGCCGACGAGGCGGAGCAGCCCGGGCACGTCGTCGACGGACGCGACCGTCTCGAGGAGCGGGCGCAGCGGCTCGGCGCCGAGCGCCTCCACCCGGGCCTCGTCGGTGAAGCTGGTGAACAGGTCGCCGACCTTGCGAGCCTCGGTGCCCGGCTCGGCCGACTGGGACTCGTGCACGATGTCGCGGACCGCCGCCTCGGCCTCTTCTGCGAGGAGGTAGAAGGAGCCGTAGCGCGCCTTGTCGTCGGGGATCTCGGTCCGCTCGATCCACCGCCCGTTGACGTGGCGGAACAGGTCGTCCTGAGGGCGCACGCCCGGGTCGAGCTCGTCGGTGGTGATGCCGGAGGACAGCGCGTCGGTCGTCATGTCCGCCAGCCTAGGCGGGGCGGGCGACGCCGCGCCCGACGCGGCAGGGCCTGTGCAGAGCGCCCTGCCCCTCCACAGGCGCGGCGCAGGAAACGAGCAGGAAACAGCACGCCGCTACAGTTCTGCCCATGGCACTCCCCTGGGCACTGCACGGCGACGGCAAGACGGTCGACTCCACCGAGATCGTCGCCCCGGAAGAGCGGCTCACCTGGCCGCGCACCATCGGCCTGGGCGGTCAGCACGTCGTCGCCATGTTCGGTGCGACGTTCCTCGTGCCGATCATCACGGGCTTCCCGCCGAGCACGACCCTGCTGTTCTCGGGCATCGGCACGCTGCTGTTCCTCATCATCACGAAGAACAAGCTGCCGAGCTACCTCGGCTCGTCGTTCGCGTTCCTGGCCCCGATCGGGGCCGCGACCGCCGTCGGCGGCATCCCCCTCGCGCTCAGCGGCATCATCGTCGTCGGCACCCTGCTGGCGATCGTCGGCGTCGTCGTGCACCTCGCCGGCACCCGCTGGATCAACGCCTTGCTGCCCCCGGTGGTCAGCGGCGCGATCGTCGCCCTGATCGGCTTCAACCTGGCTCCCGCGGCGCGCGACAACTTCGCGCAGGCCCCGCTCACCGCGGTCATCACCCTCGCCGCCGTCGTGCTGAGCGCCGTGCTCTTCAAGGGCCTGCTCGGCCGCCTGTCGATCTTCGTCGGCGTCGTGGTCGGCTACGTGGCCGCGGTGCTGCTCGGCGAGGTCGACTTCAGCGCGGTCGGCGACGCCGCCTGGGTCGGGCTGCCGACCTTCACGGCGCCCGCGTTCGACCTCGCGCAGCTGCCGATCTACCTCGGGTTCCTGCCCGTGGTGCTCGCCCTGATCGCCGAGAACGTCGGACACGTCAAGGGCGTCGGCCAGCTCACGAAGCGCGACCTCGACCCGCTGACCGGCCGTGCGCTCTTCGCCGACGGCCTGAGCACCGTGCTGGCCGGTCTCGGCGGCGGCTCGGCCACCACCACCTACGGCGAGAACATCGGCGTGATGAGCGCCACGCGCGTGTTCTCGACCGCCGCGTACTGGGTCGCGGGCGTCGTCGCGATCCTCCTCGGCCTCTCGCCCAAGATCGGCGCCGTCATCTTCACCATCCCGCCGGGGGTCCTCGGCGGCGTGACGACGGCGCTGTACGGCCTGATCGGCGTCATCGGCATCCGCATCTGGGTCGAGAACAAGGTCGACTTCAGCCGCCCGAAGAACCAGCTGACGGCCGGCGTCGCCCTGATCATGGGCATCGCCGACTTCACCTTCGCGCTCGGCGGCGCGAGCTTCGGCGGCATCATCCTCGGCACCGTCGCCGCGATCGTCGTCTACCACCTGATGACCGTGGTCGGCCGCCTCCGGGGCACCGACTAGACGTGCGCCTCCGGTCGCCGCTCGACCGCGAGATCCTCCGCCTGGCCCTGCCCGCGCTGGGCGCGCTCGTCGCCGAGCCGCTGTTCCTCCTCACCGACACGGCCCTCGTCGGGCACCTCGGCTCCGTGCCCCTCGCCGGGCTCGGCGTCGCGAGCGTGATCCTGCAGACCGCGCTCGGCCTGCTGATCTTCCTCGCCTACGCGACGACCCCGACCGTCGCTCGGCGCCTCGGCGCGGGCGACCGCCGCGGGGCGATCCGCGCCGGCGTCGACGGCCTGTGGTTCGCCCTCGTCGTCGGCGTGGCGATCGCCGTGGCGGGCGCGTTCGTCGCCGAGCCGCTCGTCGGCCTCTTCGGGGTCGACGCCGACGTGGCCCGGGCCGCGACGACCTACCTCTCCGTCTCGCTGATCGGCCTGCCGGGCATGCTGGTCGTCATCGCCGCGACGGGACTGCTGCGCGGCCTGCAGGACACCCGCACGCCCCTCGTCGTCGCCGGCGTCGGGTTCGCGGCCAACGCCGCCCTCAACGCGCTGTTCCTCTACGGCTTCGGCTGGGGCATCGCGGGCTCCGCGGCAGGCACCGTCGTCGCGCAGTGGGGCATGGCCGCCGTCTACGTCGTCATCGCCGTCCGGGCGGCACGCGACGTCGGCGCCGACCTGCGCCCCGGCCTCGCCGGGGTGGGCCGGACCGCCCGCTCGGGCGCATGGCTGCTGGTGCGGAACGCGGGTCTGCGTGCCGCGCTCGTCGCGACCGTCGAGGCCGCCGCCTCCTCGGGGGTCACCGGCCTTGCCGTGATACAGATCGCGCTCACGCTGTTCAGCACGCTGGCGTTCGCCCTCGACGCCCTCGCGATCGCGGGGCAGGCGATGGTCGGGCACGCGCTCGGCCAGGGCGACCGCGAGCGGGTGAGGGCGATCACCCGACGCCTCATGCTGTTCGGCGTCGGCGGCGGCGTGCTGCTCGGCGCCCTGCTCGCCATGCTGGCCCCGGTGCTCGCGCCCGTCTTCAGCAGCGACGAGGGGGTGCGCGCACTGCTGCCCTCGGTGGTGGTCGCGATGGCCGTCGGGATCCCGCTGGCGGGCTTCGTCTTCGTGCTCGACGGCGTGCTGCTCGGCGCCGGCGACGCTCGCTACCTCGCCGTCGCGAGCGTCGTCAGCGTGCTGGTCTACCTCGCGCTGCTGCTCCCGGTGGAGGCGCGGGTCGGCCCCGGCACGGCCGGCGCGGTCGCGCTGTGGCTCACGTTCGGCCTCGGCTACGTCGGCGCCCGCGCGGTCACGCTCGGGCTGCGGGCCCGCACCGACCGCTGGAT
>NZ_CAUPYL010000164.1:0-5874 GCF_963515265.1 uncultured Frigoribacterium sp. | reverse complement strand
CGGGGGGGGGTCGGCGGGTGGTGGCGGGGCCGCCCGCGCGGCTGGGCCGCGCCGCGGGGGGGGTGGGGGGGGCCGGGGTGGGCACCGGCACCTGGTAAGCAGGGTGCATGACCCTCGACGTCGCCGCCCTCCGCTCTGCCTACCCGTCCCTCTCCTCGGGCATCGCCCACTTCGACGGACCGGGCGGCACCCAGACGCCGCGCGTCGTCGGCGAGGCGATCCTCGCCGCGATGACGGGCCCCACGTCGATCCGCGGGACGAGCACCGCCTCCGAGCGCAACAGCGAGGCGACCGTGCAGGCCTTCCGGGCCGCCTACGCGGACTTCCTCGGCGTCCCGCCCGAGGGCGTCGTCCACGGCCGGAGCGCCACCCAGCTCACGTACGACTTCGCGCGCCACCTGTCGGCGTCCTGGGGCCCCGGCGACGAGGTCGTCGTCAGCCGGCTCGACCACGACGCGAACATCCGGCCGTGGGTCCAGGCGGCCGAGGCCGTCGGCGCGACCGTTCGCTGGATCGAGCTCGACCCCGCGACGGGTGAGCTCGACCTCGAGTCGGTCGCCGCGGCGATCACCGGCCGCACCCGTCTCGTCGCCGTGACCGCCGCCTCCAACCTGCTCGGCACGCAGCCGCCCGTGGCCGCGATCGCCGACCGGGCACACGCCGTCGGCGCCCTGGTCTGGGTCGACGCGGTCCACTTCGCCGCGCACGAGCTCGTCGACCGGGTCGCGCTCGGAGCCGACTTCGTCGTCTGCTCGCCCTACAAGTTCGCCGGACCGCACTGCGGCGTGCTGGGTGCCGACCCCGAGCTGCTCGAGAGCATCCGGCCGGCGAAGCTGCTGCCCTCGACCGACGTGGTGCCCGAGCGCTTCGAGTTCGGCACGCTCCCCTACGAGCAGCTCGCGGGGGCGACGGCCGCCGTCGACTTCCTCGCCGCGATCGCCCCCAGCGACGCGACCGGCCGCAGGGAGGCGCTGGTCGCCTCCTTCGCCGCCGTCCACGAACACGAGACGGCCCTGCGCGTCGCGCTGGAGGAGCGGCTCGCGCGGGTGCCCGGCCTGACGGTCCGCTCGCGGGCGGCCCGGCGGACGCCGACGCTCTACGTGACGGTCAAGGGGCGGAGCATGCGCGAACTCGCCGCGCACCTCGCGACGCGGGACGTGCTCGCGCCGGCGGGCCACTTCTACGCGATCGAGGCGTGGCAGGCGATGGGCCTCGACGACGCCACGACCGGGCTCCGCATCGGCCTCGCGCCGTACACGGACGAGGCCGACGTCGACCGTCTCGTCGCCGGCATCGAGGAGTTCGTCGCCGGCTGAGCCGCCTCGTCGCTGCCGGCCGCCAGGCTCCGACGACCGTCCCGTCCTGTTCCGAGCGTCCCGTCTCGTCGCGGTGCGACGGGATGCTCGGAACAGGACGTGACGTGATTCGCGTCGGCTAGGCCTGGAGCTTCTCGATCAGCTGGGCCTTGGTCAGGCGCGAGACGCCGGTGACGCCCTTGTCGGTGGCGAGCTGACGCAGCGAGACGAGGGTCTGCGCGTGCAGGTCGACGTGCGCCTCGGAGCCGTCGTGCGCCGTGACCGTCGTCTCGTCGGCGTGCGGCAGCGGGGGCGTGTAGGCAGCGCCGGGGCCCTTGGGGGCGCTCGTCGTGGGGACGACGGACTTCTGCGCGACCTCGGCCTCGACCTGCTCGTGCGACTTCGTGGGCTGGGGTGCGGGGACGGCAGGCGTCTCCGGGGAGGCGGTCGGCGCCTCCTTCGAGGAGCCCCCCGACACGCTCTTCGTCGCGCTCTTCACGGCCTTCTTCGTCGCCTTCTCGGCGTCCTTGATCTTCTTCGCCGCGGTGTCGAGGGCGTCCTCGGCCGAGCCGCGGGCCTTCTTGGTCTTCTTGGCGCCGTCGGCCTTGGCGAGCGCCTTGACGCCCTTGCGTGCGTCGACGACGGCGTCGAGGGCGGAGTCGAGCGCCGCGGTCGCGGCCTTCTGGAGCTTCTTCGTGCTGGCCACGGGGCCTCCTCGGATCGGGTGCGGGGTCGCCCTCAGCCTGGCACTGGTCCAGGCGGGCAGCAGCCCGCTCGGAGGCGTCTCCCAGTCAGCGCGAAGCACCCCGGAGCGGACCGGACACCCCGGAACGACGGGGTGCATGGTCCACTGCGGGGTGTTCGAGGCTGCTGCCGCGCCGCGCGACCTGCCCTGCCCTGCCCTGCCCTGCCCTGCCCGTAATTTGAGAGGGATCCTGCCGACCCGATCGCCGCACCGGCCAGAGGCGGCACGGCGGACACGTATCTGTCTCGGTTCGACGCCCGATGCTCAGGCGCCGGTGCCTGTGCCGGCCCAGAACTCGCGGACGGCCTCGACGACGCCCTCGGCCTGACGACGGCCAGCCTCGGCAGCCGGGCCGCGGTTCGCGCTCGAGAGCGAGTTCGCGCCGAACGCGGCGAGGCTCTCGGCGTCCGCCTCGATGACGAAGACGGGCCGGTCGGCGCCCATCCGCGTCGAGACGACGCCGGGCAGGGTCGGTCCGAGCGGGGACTGCGCGAGCTCCGGCCCGCACGAGAGGACGAGCACGCGCTCGGCCGCGTCGGCCACGTCGGCGTTGGTGCCCGAGCGGATGCCGCCGTCCATGGTCGGGCGTCCGTCGACCTCGACGGTCGGCCAGATGAGCGGGACAGAGCAGCTGGCCGCGACGGCCACGTGCAGGGGCACGCCGGAGGCGGCGGTCAGCACCCGGAACTCGCCGTCGGTCGCGTCGACGGTGCAGATCGCGAGCTGCCCCTCGGACCAGGTGGCCTCCGCGCCGAAGCGCTCGCGCATCGCGGTGACGAGCTCGGGCTCGCTGCCGGTGACGGGCACCTGCCGGGCGAGCGCGCCCAGGCGGGCCCGCGCCTCCTCGGCGTTCGTCGCGCCCTGGATCGCCTGGCCGATGCGCTGCATGAAGTCCTCGCCGTCGAGCGCGGCCTCGGGGGTCGCCGTCGCGGGCACGAGCTGCTCGGCGTACGCGTCGGCGATGCCGCTCGCGCCGAGCCGCAGGGTGGTGCCGACGACCGAGCCCGCGGAGGTGCCGACCACGAGGTCGGCGTCGCCGAGGGGGATGCCCGCCTCGAGCAGGCGGGCGAGCACGCCGAGCTCCCACGCGATGCCGGTGATGCCGCCGCCGCCGAGGACGACGGCGGTGCGGGGTCCGGCCGGGGCCGGGGAGGTGGTGGGGGCGGTGTCGGTCATGGGACCTCCTGGTGAGCGTCGTGGGAACCGGCCCACGCTACGACCGGGGGCAGGCACGGCTCCCAGGCCGTGCCCACCCTCGGCTCTCCTCCCCCTCGCACGTGGACGCCGCCGCTTGACCCCAGAGGTGGTGAGCGATGGTGAGCGATGGTGAGAGGCCTCACTCGGCGGACCAGAGCTCCTCGGCCTCGAGGACCAGATCGATCAGTTGACGCAGGAGACCCCCCAAGGTCGTCGACCTCAACAGGGTGTATTTGTCGTAGTCACCCAGCGGGGCGATCGCCGCCAGTTGCCAGGCGGCTGCGACTGGATCGTCCGACAGCTCGATGTCGTCATCCGACTGGGGCCCCGCGGCGCGAACGACCAAGCGTCGAACAGCTGCTTCGGCCTGGTCCCGCAGGGGTGCGAGCTTCTCGGACCACTCGAGATCCGGCAGGATCGAGAGCTCGGCCCGCGGGAACGGATCCTCGTCGACCCAACGTTCGACCGTGAACCGCCGGGTCCCCAGGCCGACGATGAACAGGTCGTCGACGCCCGCGGCGGCGCTCACGAGACGCGCCATCGTCCCGACCGAGGCGCGCTGGTCGCCACCCCCGGCTTCTGATCCGCGCTCGATGAGGACGACGCCGAACTCGGGTTCATCCTCGTCGAGCAAGCGGCCGACCAACGTGAGATACCGAGGCTCGAAGATACGCAGCTGGACGGGCACGAACGGGAACAGCACTGATCCCAGCGGGAACATCGGTGAGACGGCCATGACCCAGTGAAGCACCGCGGACGAGAAGTTCACAGGCGCCCAGAGAGCGCTCGTCCACACCGCGAAGAACGCCTAGTTGTTGAAGCGGAACTCCACCACGTCGCCGTCCTGCATGACGTACTCCTTGCCCTCGATGCGGGCCTTGCCGGCCGAGCGCGCCTCGGCGATGGAGCCGGTCTCGACGAGGTCGGCGTACGAGATGACCTCGGCCTTGATGAAGCCCTTCTCGAAGTCGGTGTGGATGACGCCGGCGGCCTGCGGGGCCTTCCAGCCCTTGCCGATGGTCCAGGCCCGGGTCTCCTTCGGGCCTGCCGTGAGGTAGGTCTGCAGGCCGAGGGTCTCGAAGCCGATGCGGGCGAGCTGGTCGAGGCCGGACTCGTCCTGGCCGGTCGACGAGAGCAGCTCGGCGGCGTCCTCGGGGTCGAGGTCGATCAGCTCGGACTCGATCTTCGCGTCGAGGAACACGGCCTCGGCCGGGGCGACGAGGGCCGACAGCTCGGCCTTCTTCGCGTCGTCGGTGAGGATCGACTCGTCGACGTTGAAGACGTAGATGAAGGGCTTGGCGGTGAGCAGCCCGAGCTCGCGGATGGGCTCGAGGTCGATGCCGGAGGCCGAGAGGGCCTCGCCACGCTGCAGCGCCTCCTTGGCGGCCACGGCCGTCTCGTGGGTGAGCGGCTCGACGCGCTTGAGGCGGAGTTCTTTCTCGTAGCGGACCAGCGCCTTCTCGACGGTCTCGAGGTCGGCGAGGATCAGCTCGGTGTTGATCGTGCCCATGTCGCCCTCGGGGTCGACCTTGCCGTCGACGTGCACCACGTCGGGGTCGACGAAGCCGCGGACGACCTCGGCGATGGCGTCGGCCTCGCGGATGTTCGCGAGGAACTTGTTGCCGAGGCCCTCGCCCTCGCTCGCGCCCTTGACGATGCCGGCGATGTCGACGAACGACACCGGCGCGGGCAGGGTCTTCTCCGAGCCGAACAGGCCCGCGAGCACGTCGAGGCGGGGGTCGGGCAGGTTGACGATGCCGACGTTCGGCTCGATGGTCGCGAACGGGTAGTTCGCCGCCAGCACCTGGTTCTTGGTCAGGGCGTTGAACAGGGTGGACTTGCCGACGTTGGGCAGTCCGACGATCGCGATAGTGAGAGCCACGGTCAGCCATCGTACCGGCGCTCGGCCGGGCAGACCTCCGAGACGCACCCGACCGCAGGAGGCGCGGGTCGACCCGGCAGTGTCCGAGGCCCGTGACACCATGGTGCGATGCCCATCGACTTCACCGCGATCGACTTCGAGACCGCGAACTCGAGCAGCGCCTCCGCCTGCTCCGTCGGCCTCGTCAAGGTCCGCGACGGCGTCGTCGTCGACAAGGTCGGCTGGCTGATCAAGCCGCCGGCGGGGCACGACACGTTCCTCGAGTGGAACACCCGCATCCACGGCATCCGGGCCGACGACGTCGTCGACGCCTTCGAGTGGCACGAGCAGTTCGACCTCATCGCCGACTTCGCGGGCATCGACGTCTTCGTCGCCCACAACGCCGGCTTCGACATGGGCGTCATCAAGGGCGCGTGCGCGGCGACCGGGGTCACTCCCCCGTCGTGGGCCTACCTCTGCAGCCTGCAGGTCGCCCGCAGGACCTACGCCCTCGACTCGTACCGGCTGCCGCTCGCCGCCGCCGCCGCGGGGTTCACCGGCTTCTCGCACCACGACGCCCTGGCCGACGCCGAGGCCTGCGCCGCCATCGTCGTCCACGCGGCGCAGTTCCACGGGGCCGATGACCTGCGGCAGCTCGCCGACACCGCGCGCGTCAGCATGAAACGGCTCACGCCCGCCGCTCCGCCCGCCGACACGTCGGCCCCGGCCGCCGCCCCGCGGCGCCGCGTCGTCTTCCGCTAGCGGCCGACAGACCC
>NZ_CAUPYL010000163.1:0-5880 GCF_963515265.1 uncultured Frigoribacterium sp. | reverse complement strand
CGGCAGGGCGAGCGGATCGGCGCGCCCGTGCTGATCGCCGCGCCGGGCGTCGACGTCGCGACGGAGGTGGACCGCCTGGGTGCGACGAGGGTGGCGACGGTGGGCGAGGGCCCGTCGACGGACGACCTGGCGCTCGGCGACGTGGACGCCGTGCCGGCCGCGGAGGTCGCGGCTGCCCGGGCACGGGACGCCGACTCCTCGACGCTCGTCGTCGTGTCGGGTCCGGACGACGCCGCGGCGTCGGCCACCGCCCGGGCCGCGGGAGCCGAGCTCCTCACGCTGCCCGAGGGCGTGACCGACCTGCAGCAGGACGCCTCCGTCGTCGGCGCGATGGGCGCCTCCGAGGCGGACTCCACCCTCGTCGTCGGCTCCGCTTTCGCCGACCGGCCCCACCTCGAGTGGTCGGTCGCTGCGGCGCGCTCGGGCGCCGAGCTGCCGGGCGGCGGCCAGCGGTTCTTCCCCGACCGACGGTTCGTCGCCCTCTACGGCGCCCCTGGCACCTCGGCTCTGGGCGTGCTCGGCGAGCAGGACGTCGCGGCGACCGTGCAGCGCGCGGCCGACACGGCGGCCGGCTACCAGGCGTCGTCCGACCGGCTCGTCGTGCCGATGCTCGAGGTGATCGCCACGGTGGCCGCGGGCGACGCGGGCCCCGACGGCGACTTCTCGAACGAGCTCGACCCCGAGCGGCTGCGCCCGTACGTGGAGGCCGCGGCCGCCGCCGGGCAGTACGTCGTGCTCGACCTGCAGCCGGGGCGCACCGACTTCCTGACGCAGGCCCGCCGGTACGAGTCGTTGCTCACCGAGCCGAACGTGGGCCTCGCCCTCGACCCCGAGTGGCGCCTCGCCCCGGACCAGGTGCCGCTCCGGCAGATCGGCGGCGTCGACGCCGTCGAGGTGAACGCCGTCTCCACCTGGCTCGCCGACCTCGTCGCCGCGCGCTCCCTGCCGCCGAAGTTGTTCGTGCTCCACCAGTTCCGGTCGAGCATGCTGCGCGACCGGGCGGCGATCGACCTGAGCCGCCCCGAGCTGACGACCCTCGTGCACGTCGACGGCCAGGGCTCCCAGCCCGACAAGCAGGCCACCTGGCGCGCGCTGCACGACGGCGCCCCCGAGGTCGCCTGGGGCTGGAAGAACTTCTCCGACGAGGACGAGCCGATGCTCACGCCCGAGCAGACGATGACCGAGGTGTCTCCTGTGCCGGACCTCGTGACTTACCAGTAGGAGGCGGCCGCGCGGACGACGCATCTCGGCGGACGATCGGGTGTCGGGGCCCTCTTCCCCCAGGCAGGCACGTCGGAGCTCGATACTGACGTCATGGCATCACCGCTCATCTCTGACATCGCTCACTCCGGTCTCACCGTGGCCGACCTCGACGACGCGTTGGCGCTGTGGTGCTCCGGTCTCGGGTTCGTGCTCGAGCGCACCTTCACGCTCGACGAGGAAGTCACGGCGGCGACCACCGGCGTCCGTGGAGCCGTGATCCGCGCGGCGACGGTGACACTCGGCCCCCACCGGGTAGAGCTGCTGCAGTACGACCCGCCCCGACTGCCCGAGTGTGCCGGCTCGCCCGCACAGGTCGGCGTGGTGCACATCGCGCTCACGGTCTCCGACCTCGATCGTGTGCTCGAGCTCTGCGCCGGACACGGCTGGGAACCAGTCGGGACACCTCACCGGATGACCGGTGGCGCCCGAGTCGGCACACGCATCATCTACCTCGAAGGTGCCCACGGTGGATTCCTCGAACTGATCGCGCCCCCACAGCTCCCGTAGTCCGCGTCGGCTCAGAGGCCGAGTGCGCCCGTCGGCAGCAGGGCGTGCACGCCCCACGTCTGGTTCGCCACCTGCGTCACGCGCAGGTCGACGACGGCGCTGGCGAAGGCGAGGGCGGTCGCGCGGTCGACGTCGAGCAGGGCCGCCAGCCACGTGACCATCGCGTCGAGGGCGTCGCCCGTCGCCACGTCGAGGTCGGCGTCGAAGCCGAAGGTGATCCGCCCCGCGGGGGTCTCGGCGTGCACGCTCGGGAGCGGGCGCCGGTCGACCAGGTCGATCCGCACCTCCGTCGTCATCGGGCACTCGATCGCCGTGCCGCCGACCTCGCCGTCGCCCTGGGCCGCGTGGCCGTCGCCGAGGTACAGGAGCGCGTCGTCGACCTGCACCGGCAGCCACAGGGTCGACCCCGCCACGAGCTCGCGGCAGTCGACGTTGCCGCCCGCCGTCGTACGCGGCGGCGTCGTGGAGTGCTCGCCCGGCTCGGCCGGCGCCACGCCCGTCACCCCGAGGAACGGCGCGGTCGGCACGGTGAGCCCCCGGCTCTCGGTGGCGACGCCGGCGTCGGCGTCGATCTCCCAGAGCAGCCAGGCGGGCGGGACGTCGGCCAGGCCGAGCCGCGTCGTGACCGGCGTCTCGCGGCCGCCCGCGACCGTCCAGCCCCACTCCCCCGGCCGCAGGTCGACGAAGGTGACGCCGAGCATCTGACCGGGACGCGCACCACGGACGGCGACGGGACCGGTCAGCGCGTGGCCCCGCGCCTGCGGGAACAGGCGCGGCCGCGCCTCGCCGGGCGTCCGCTGGCGCTCGAGGTGGCCGGAGGCGTCGAGCGACCCGACGACGACCTCGTCGCCGGGATCGACGGTGAGGACGGGGGCGTGGTCGCGGGAGTACGCGTCGTTCGTCGTCGCGGGAGCCGGATCGAGCCGGTGTCGGGTCACGGGGCGCGTCACGCGACGCCGCCCGCGACGGGGACGGGTGCCGCGCGCAGCTGCTCGACGACCTCGGCGGGTGCCGTCCGGCCGAGGTACCCGACGCGGGACTCGCGCACGTGCCGTCCCATCAGCTCCGCGGCCCGGTCGGCGTCGCCCGCGTCGATGGCGGCGAGGATGACGCGGTGGTCGGGCCAGAGCCGCTTGCCGCGGGAGAACTCGTCGAGGGCGTAGAGCCACTCGATCTTGCGCGACAGCTGGCGCAGCAGCGTCGCGAGCGTGCTGCTGCGGCTGAGCTCGGCGATGCCGATGTGGAATCGCTCGTTGAGGTCGACCAGGCGGTCGAGGTCGCCCCGGGCGACGGCAGCGTCGCCCTCGTCGAGGAGCTGCTCGAGCGAGCGCCTCACGCGGCGCCAGTCGTCGTCCGCGTCGCTGCCGCCGCCTCCGGCCGCCTCGTCGTCCCCGCCGCTGAACCGCGCCCGCGCCCTGCCCGCGGCGCGTCGCGCGGTCGAGATCTCGAGCGCCTCCCGGACCGCGAAGAGGTCGTCGGCCTCGTCGAACGGGATCTCGGCCACCCGTGAGCCGACGTTCGGCCGGGACTCGACGAAGCCCTCGGCCTCGAGCCCGCGGAGCGCCTCGCGCACGGGCACCCGGGACACGCCGTAGCGCTCGGCGAGCGCCGCCTCCGTGATGCGCGTGCCCGGCTGCAGCACCCCCTGCACGATGTCCGCCCGCACGGCGTCGACGACGCTCAGCACGGTCGTGCTCCGCAGGGCACGACGGGACGGGACGCGACGCGACCCGCCCGTCGGGGTCGCTCAGACAGCGAGGCTGGCACCGGGGATCGCTCCTAGGAGGTGGTGGGTGTACTCGTCCGTCGGGGCGAGGAAGACGTCGTCGACGCTGCCCCGCTCGACGATGCGACCGCGTCGCATCACCACCACACTATGGGCGATCTGGCGCACCACGGCGAGGTCGTGCGTGATGAACAGGTAGCTGAGCCCGAGGCGGCCCTGCAGCTCGGCGAGCAGCTCGAGGATCTGCTCCTGCACGAGCACGTCGAGGGCCGAGACGGCCTCGTCGCAGATCAGCAGCTCGGGCTCGAGCGCGAGGGCCCGGGCGATCGCGACGCGCTGTCGCTGGCCGCCCGACAGCTCGTTCGGCCGGCTCTGCGCGACCGAGCGCGGCAGCGCCACCTGGTCGAGCAGCTCGGCCACGCGCGCCCGTCGGCCGGCACGGTCGCCGACCCCGAAGATGCGCAGCGGCTCGTCGACCAGCCGCTCGACGCTGTAGGTGGGGTCGAGCGAGCCGTACGGGTCCTGGAACACGGGCTGCACGCGACGGCGCAGGGCCCGGCGCGCGGCGCCCCGACTGGCGGTGATGCCCTCGCCGTCGATGAGGGCGGAGCCCGACGTGGCCGGCTCGATCCCCAGCACGATCCGCGACAGCGTCGTCTTGCCCGAGCCGGACTCGCCGACGACCGCGGTGGTCGTGCCGCGCGGCACCTCGAACGAGATGCCGTCGACGGCCCGCACCGTCTCGCCCCGACGACCACGGAGGCGGTACTCCTTGACGAGGTCCGTCACGACCAGGATCGGGTCGGCCCGCACCTCCTCGGCCCCCTGCTGCCCGTCGCCGACGGGCTCCTCGGCCCGGAGCGCCGCGGCGGCGGCCACCGTCGGCGCCGCGGCCACCAGCCGCTTCGTGTACTCGTGCTGCGGGTCGAGCAGGATCTGCCGCGGCGTGCCCTGCTCGACGACGCGGCCGTCGAGCATGACGACGATCCGGTCGGTCCGGTCCGCGGCGACGCCGAGGTCGTGCGTGATGAAGAGCAGCGACGTGCCGTGCGCGTCGACCAGCGTCTGCAGGTGGTCGAGGATCTGCCGCTGCACCGTCACGTCGAGCGCGCTCGTCGGCTCGTCAGCGATGAGCAGCTCGGGGTCGCGGGCGAGGGCCACGGCGATCAGCACGCGCTGGCGCATGCCGCCGGAGAACTCGTGCGGGTACTGGCCCGCCCGCCGGTCGGCCTCGGGGATGCCGGCCTCGGTCATCAGCTCGACGACGCGTCGCCCGACGGCGGCCCGGCCTCGGGCGCCGCCCGCCCGCAGGGCGTCCGCGATCTGCGCCCCGACGGTCATCGAGGGGTTGAGGTTCGTCGACGGGTCCTGCGGCACGAGGCCGATGCGGGCGCCGCGCACCGATCGCATCCGCGCCTCGCCGGCCCCGGTCAGCTCGTCGCCGCCGAGGTGGACCGTGCCGCCCGTGACGTGCCCGGCGCCGGGGAGCAGCTGCAGCACGGCCGCCACGACGGTCGACTTGCCCGAGCCGGACTGGCCGACGATCGCGACCCGCTCGCCGCGCGCCACGTCGAGGTCGACCCCGTGCACGACGTCGCGGTCGCCGAACGCGACCCGCAGGCCGCGGACGGCGAGCAGGGGCGCGGGGGCCGGGCTCGAGCTGGTGCCGGTGCCGGTGCTCACGTCCGTCGTCGCGTTCGTGGTCGGCGTCTCAGCGTCCTGCGGCATAGGCCTGTGCTCCTCGGGGGTTGGCGGCGGCGCCCAGCACGCCGGTCTCGGGGTCTCGGGTGACGCTCGACAGCCGGCCGAGCGACCAGTCTCCCGAGCGGGTGACGACGTGGCCGCGGGCCTCGAGGCCCGCGATCAGCTCGTCGCCGAGGCGGTCCTCGACGACGACGCCGCCGGGCGTCCAGGTGCGCGGCCAGAACGAGCCGGGGAACGACGTCGTGTGCAGGGCCGGGGCGTCGATCGCCTGCTGCGGGGTCCAGCCGCCGACGATCGTGCGCAGCAGGTAGAGGAGCTGCCACTGGTCCTGCTGGTCACCACCGGGCGAGCCGAGGGCGACCAGCGGCCGGCCGTCGCGCAGCACCAGCGTCGGCGTCAGGGTGGTGCGGGGGCGACGACCGGGCTCGAGCGTCGAGGCGGTGCCCTCCTCGAGCCAGCTCATCTGGAGTCGGCTGCCGAGGCAGAAGCCGAGCTCGGGGATCGTCGGCGACGACTGCAGCCAGCCGCCGGAGGGCGTCGCCGAGACGACGTTGCCCCAGCGGTCGACCACGTCGATGTGGCAGGTGTCGCCGCGGGTCTCCCCGGTCGGGGCGACGTCGGGCTCGGCGCCCGGCTGGCGGGCGTCGTCGGCGGGCACCGCGGGCGGGACGGCGCCGGGG
>NZ_CAUPYL010000162.1:0-5884 GCF_963515265.1 uncultured Frigoribacterium sp. | reverse complement strand
GCGCAGGCGCAGCCGGTGCCCCAAGAGGCGCGGCGGACGCCGGCAGCGCCCCCGTCACCCCCAGCGCGATCGCGGTCGTGGCGGCCAGGGCGAGCCCGGCCCATCGTGAGGTGCGTGCGGTCATCGTCGACCGCCTCCTTCTGTCTCGTGGTGCGGGATGTTCCAGGGTGGTCTCAGGTCGTGACGTGCCGGTTCGCGGGCCTCTGACGCGTCAGCACCCCCGCGAAGGGGCAACTCGCCAGCAGCGCGGGCGCGCGAGCCCGGGCACTCGCGTCAGGCGCGGTCGAGCCGGGCGACGCCGATCCTCGAGTCGGCCATGCCGTAGAAGACGAACGGCACCCCGTCCACCTCCTCGATCGCGGTGGGGAAGACCACGTTCGGGACGATGCCGTCGCGCTCGTCGGCGGTCTCGGCCTCGAGCAGGGGCACCGCCGACCGGGTCACGACCCGGGACGGGTCGTCCGCGTCGAGGATCATGCCGCCCGCGGCGTAGTTGACGTTCTGCTGCTGCGCGAAGGCGTCCTCGATGACGCCCGTGACGCCGTGGTGCAGCAGCAGCCAGCCCTCGGGCACGCGGCGCGGGGGCGGGCCGCCGCCGATCTTGAGCTCCTCGAAGGGGAACTCGGGGCCGGCCACGGGTCGGTGCTGCCCCCAGCGGGCCAGGGCGCGCTCGTCGGCCGCGACCGCGTCGACGGGAACGTAGCTGATCCAGATCGAGTGGCGACCGTCCGTGACGCCGGCGGGCAGCGGGCTGCCCTCCCCCGGCACGGTGGCGCCGATGTGCCACATCGGCCGGTGCAGCACGGCGAAGCTGCGCACCCCGTCGGGCGCGGTGACGGGCGACGGGAAGAACGTCGTGTCCTTGTTGTGGAAGAGCCCGAGGTCGGTGTCGAGCTCGTCGACGTAGTCGAACGTCACGGGCCCGAGGCGGCGCCACTCGCGCAGGTCGTCGCTCACCGCGACGGCCGTGCGGGGCCCGAGCGGACCGTACGCGACGTAGGTCATCACGTGCAGGCCGAGCTCGTCGACCCGGGTGACGCGCGGGTCCTCGACGCCCGAGTGCGTGGCGCCGCGCTCCCAGCCGCGGTCGGGGGCGAGCACGACGCCCTCGCGCTCGACGCCGACGGGCACGCCGTCGGCGACGACCACGCGGGCGAGGCCGACGCGCGAGACGTTGCCGGCGGCGACGAGCCGCGGCAGCAGGTACAGCTCGCCGTCGGGCCCGCGGCCCGAGCCGGGGTTGAGCACGCCCTCGGCCTCGAGCGGCTCGTCGGGGTCGGGCGCCATGACGACGCCGAGGCGCGTCAGGCGGTAGGGGAACGGAGGAGGTGCGGTGTCGGTCACGGGGGATCTCCTGTCAGCCCTTCACGCTCGAGCCGACGTCGGTCGAGATGAAGTAGCGCTGGAACACGATGAACAGCAGCACGACCGGGGCGGCGAGCACGACGGCTCCCGCCAGGGTCGCGCCGAAGGGGTTGGCGGCGGTGGCGGCGACGTTCGAGATGTAGTTCGCCAGCGAGACGGCGAGCGGCTGCATCGACGCCTCCTTGGTGATGAGGAACGGCCAGAGGAACTCGTTCCACGGCCCGATGAACGTCAGCAGCAGGGCCGTGACGAGCGCGGGGCGGACGAGCGGCAGCGCGATGTTCCACAGCAGCCGGAACTCGCCGGTGCCGTCGATGCGCGCCGCCTCGAACAGCTCGCGGGGCAGCTGCAGGAAGTACTGCCGGAAGATGATCACCGCCGTCGAGTTGATGGCGAACGGCAGGATCATGCCGAGGTAGTTGTCGCTCAGCCCGTAGTTCCGCGCGATGAGCACGTACAGCGGGATGACCAGCAGCTGGAACGGCACCACCTGCACGAGCAGCGCGAGGGCGAAGGTCACGCCGCGGCCCCGCCACTGCAGCACGGCGAGCGCGTACCCGACGAGCACCCCGAACACGACGGTGCAGATCAGCACCCCCGCCGTGAAGATGCCCGAGTTGACGAGCCCCGTGAGCAGCCCGATGCGGCTGTCGATCGCGGCGTAGTTCTCGAGGGTGAGGTTCGACGGGTGCGGGAACGCGCCCGCGACCGTCGGGTCGGGCCGCGCCTGCAGCGAGCCGATCACCATGTAGTAGAACGGGAAGAGGAACGCGAGCGCCCCGAGCGCGAGCACGACGCCTCGCAGCGTGGTCTGGGTCCTGGACATCTCAGTCCTCCTTGCCGCCGGCGAACCGGTTCTGCAGCAGCGCGATGATCAGCACGAGCACGACGAGCACGACGCCGATCGCGGCCGCCTGGTCGGGGTTCCCCTGCTCGATGCCCTTCTGGTACATCAGCAGGACGGGCGACGTGGAGGCGCCGTTGGGGCCGCCTCCGCCGGTGAGCAGGTACGGCTCGGTGAACAGGTTCGCCCCGGTCACCGTCGACACGAGCAGCACCAGCACGGTCGCGGGGCGCACACCGGGCACCGTCACGGTGAAGAACGAGCGGATCGGGCCGGCGCCGTCGCTCGACGCCGCCTCGTAGAGCTCCTTCGGCACGTTCTGCAGCGCCGCGAGGTACAGCAGGATGTAGAACCCGAGCTGCTTCCACGTGACGAACAGCGCGATCGAGGGCATCGCCCAGGCCGAGTTGATCAACCACGACGGCGACGGCGCCAGCGGCCCGAGCACCTGGTTGACGAGGCCGCTCCCGGTGAAGAGGAACAGCCAGACGGCCACGACGGCGACGCTGGCCGCGAGGTACGGCACGTAGAAGGCCACGCGGAGGAAGCCCTTGAAGTGCGACACCTTGTCGAGCGCCGACGCCAGCACCATGCTCAGCACGACCGTGAGCGGCACGTTGATGACCAGGAAGATCCCGACGTTGCCGAACGACCGGAGGACGGCCGGGTCCGTGAACGCCGTGACGAAGTTCGCCAGCCCGACGAACGGCCGGTCGACGACCGCGCCCGGCGCGGTGAAGAAGTAGTCGTGGAACGCGATGTAGACCGCGTACACCAGCGGGTACGCGAAGACCGCGAGCACGAAGATCAGGTACGGCGCGCTGAGGAGCAGCCCGAGCGGGTTCTTGCCCAGCAGCGAGCCTCGCCCGCGGGCCTTCCGACCCGGGGAGGCGGGGGGCGCCTCCTCGGGTCGGCTGCCGGTGATCGGGGCGGTCGCCCCGGCACGGAGGGAGGACACGGGTCTCAGCCCTGGGCCGCGAGCTCGTCGACCTTGGACGCGGCGTCCTTCAGCGACGATCCGACGTCGCCCTCGCCGAAGATCACGCTCTTCGACCACGCGTCACGGAAGGCCTGCAGCTCGGCCACGGTGTTCGGGCCCGACGGCACCTCGATGGTGCGGGCGGCCTGGTCGCCGAAGAGCGCGTACGACGGGTTGGCGTCGAAGTAGTCCGAGTAGGTCGAGGCCAGGTCGGTCCGGATCGGCATCTGGCCCGTGGTCTCGAGCAGGGCGCGGTCGGAGTCCTCGCTGGTCGAGTACTTCAGGAACTCCCACGCGGTGCCCTGGTTCTCGCACGCCGTGTACATGCCGACGTTCTTCGCGTCGCTGAACGTGTAGGTCTCGTCGGCGTCGGTGCCGTCCTTGGTGGGCACCGGCACGGCGCCCCAGTTGACGTCCTCGTAGACGTTGACCGCCCACGGGCCGACGATCGACATCGCGGCCTCGCCGTCCGCGAAGCTGTCGCCGGTGTACTGCTCCTGACCGGCCAGGCCCTGGTCGTACAGGTCGCGCCAGAAGCCGGCGACGTCCTCGCCCGCGCCGTCGGCGAAGGTGGCCTTGCCGTCCTCGATCAGTCCGGTGCCGCCGGTCTCGGCCGCGTAGAGCGGCATGAAGTCGAACTGCGACTGGAAGAACTCGCTGGTCGGGGCCGGGTGGATCGCGTAGTCGGAGACGCCGGCGTCCACGAGCGTCTTGCTCGTGGCGAGGAAGTCGTCGTAGGTCGACAGCTCGGGGGCCTCGGCGTCGAGGCCGGCCTGCGTGAAGAGGTCCTTGTTGTAGAAGATCATCACCGGGTTCGACTTCCAGGGCATCTGGTAGTACTTGCCGTCGGCATCCTGGTACTGCTCGGCGAGGTCGCCGCTGCGGTCCTCGATGTACTCGGCGCCGTCGTCGAAGCTCGACAGGTCGACGAGCCCGCCCTGCTTCTGGAACTGGCCGACCGCGCTCGGGGCCGTGTTGTAGACGAGGCAGGGGGCGTTGCCGGCCGTGATGGCCGCGCCGATGACCTCTTCGCTCGACTTGCCGGCGGGGATCTCCTGGCCCTTGACCTGCTCGTCCGGGTGGTCGGCGTTCCAGGACGCGACCGTGGCCTTCCCCCACTCGACCTCGGACTCGTTGTTCGAGTACCAGACGGTGATGGGGCCCTTCGCGGTGAGGGCGTCGCCGCCGCCGCCTCCCCCGCCGCCCGAGCAGGCGGTCAGGCCGAGGCCGGTGAGCAGGACGGTGGCTCCGATGAGTGCGGTGCGTCGTTGCACGGTGTTCTCCTTGGGTTCGGGTGGTGCGCTGCGGTGCAGGGGTCGTGCGGGTGAGGGTGTCGTGCGGGTCGAGGTGTCGTGCGGGTCACGGTGTCGTGCGGGTCACGTGGCGGGGGCCTCGGTCGTCGACGCCTCGCGGTAGACGTAGAGGTCGCGGCGACCAGGAGGCGCGTCCCAGCCCTGCGAGAAGGTCCAGCGGCCGTCGACCCGGCCGAGCCCGCCCCAGCAGAGCGAGCCGCCGGCCGTCAGCGCGAGCTGGTCGAACGGCCGCTCGACGTCGTAGAGCGCCTGGCTCGCGGCGAAGCGGCCCTCGGCGTCGTCGTGGAACACGTCGAGCACGAGCCGTCCGTCACCGGTGACGATCGCGGCGGCGACCTCGTGCAGGTGCCCGCCGACGCTCGACAGGTCGAGGTACGGGGTCGGCTCGAAGCGCCAGGTGCGCATGTCGTCCGAGTGCCCCACGTGCAGCACGCCGTCGAAGCCCTCGCTGACGAACATCAGGTACTCGCCCCCGACGCGGACGGCGTCGCCGTGCTCGTCGCGCGGCAACACCGCGCCCTTCGCCCACAGCCGCGTCTGCTCGGGGTCGGCGATCGGGCCGAGGCGCTCCCAGGTGACGAGGTCGTCGCTGACGGCCAACATCATGTCGCAGCCGACCGCCTCGACGGGGTAGCCGGTGCTCGGGAACGCGGCCCGCGCCTCCTCGGTGATCGGCCAGATGCCGTTGTAGAAGAGCCAGAAGCGGCCCTCGGCCCGGTAGATCTTGGGGTCCTCGGTGCCCAGCAGCTCGAGGTCGCGGGTCGGGCGGACGACCGGGTTCGCCGGGTCGTCGACCCAGGCGGCGGCGACGCCGACGCCGGAGCCGGTGTCGCTGTCGGTGCCGGCGGCGGAGCCGGTGTCGGAGCCGGTGTCGGTGTCGGTGTCGGTGTCGGTGTCGGTGTCGGCGCCGGTGTCGGTGTCGGCGCCGGCGTCAGTGCCTGCGCCCCTGCCTGTGCCGGTCAGGTCGCGCGTGGCGTGGCCGATGCGGCTGCCGAGGCTCTCCTTGACGGGCGACGCGCGGTAGAAGAGGTGCAGGACGCCCTCGTGCTCGATCATCGTCGGGTTGTAGAGCGACGAGCTGGTCCAGCCGATGCCGTCGGGGTCGTCCCACTGGTGGTCGAGCGTGAAGGTGAGCGCCGGATCGGGCGCGAAGGGGCCGACGGCCCAGTCGGGACGGTCGGGGCCGTAGGCCGCCTCGCCCGAGAACGTGAGCTGGGCGAGCGCGCCGGTCAGCGCGTTCCGGTGCGCGAGCGCGTCGTCGAGCACCTGCCGGAGGCGGTCGCGCGTGAGCGGGACGAGGTGCGCCGCGAGGTCGGTCGCCCCGATCGCGTCGGTCTCCCCGAGGGCGGTCGCCCCGGTCACGTCGGTCTCCCCGAGGGCGGT
>NZ_CAUPYL010000161.1:0-5885 GCF_963515265.1 uncultured Frigoribacterium sp. | reverse complement strand
CTCCTGCGCCCCACAGCTCCGCCCCACCCCATGCACGAGAGAAGGAACACGTGGCGAACACGATCCTCGAGATGCGCGACATCACGAAGACGTTCCCCGGCGTCAAGGCCCTGCAGGACGTCACGCTGGAGGTCGAGCGCGGCCAGGTCCACGCGATCTGCGGCGAGAACGGCGCCGGCAAGTCGACGCTCATGAAGGTGCTGTCGGGGGTCTACCCCTCGGGTTCCTTCGACGGCCAGATCCTGCTCGACGGCCAGCCCGTCGACTTCAAGAACATCAACGACTCCGAGGCCGCGGGCGTCGTCATCATCCACCAAGAACTGGCGCTCAGCCCCTTCCTGTCGATCGCCGAGAACATCTTCCTTGGCAACGAGCAGTCCAAGGGCGGCTTCATCGACTGGAACAAGACGAACCTCGACGCCGCCGGCCTCCTGGCCCGCGTCGGCCTCCGCGACAACCCGGTGACCAAGGTCACCGACATCGGCGTCGGCAAGCAGCAGCTCGTCGAGATCGCCAAGGCCCTCTCGAAGCGCGTGAAGCTGCTCATCCTCGACGAGCCGACCGCGGCGCTGAACGACGACGACTCCGCCCACCTGCTCGACCTCATCAAGAGCCTGCAGGGGCAGGGGATCACGTCGATCATCATCAGCCACAAGCTGAACGAGATCAAGGCGATCGCCGACAAGGTCACCATCATCCGCGACGGCAAGACGATCGAGACGCTCGACATGCACGCCGGCGAGGTCACCGAGGACCGCATCATCAAGGGCATGGTCGGCCGCGACCTCGAGAGCCGGTACCCGGCTCACGAGAGCGTCGTGGGCGAGGAGCTCCTCCGCATCGAGGACTGGACCGTCCACCACCCGCTCGACGCGACCCGCGAGATCATCCACCAGGCGAACCTGCACGTGAAGGCCGGCGAGATCGTCGGCATCGCGGGCCTCATGGGCGCCGGGCGGACGGAGCTCGCCATGAGCGTCTTCGGCAAGAGCTACGGCACGGGCATCTCGGGCACCGTCTACAAGCGCGGCGAGAAGATCGACACGAGCACGGTGAGCAAGGCCATCGACGCCGGCATCGCGTACGCGACCGAGGACCGCAAGAAGTACGGCCTCAACCTGATCGACGACATCACGCGCAACGTCTCGGGCTCGGCCCTGCGCAAGCTGGCGAAGGCCGGCTTCGTGAACAGCTCGGAAGAGAGCACGGTCGCCGAGGGGTACCGCAAGAGCATGAACATCAAGGCGCCGAGCGTGGCCGCCCTGACGGGCAAGCTCTCGGGCGGCAACCAGCAGAAGGTCGTGCTCTCGAAGTGGATGTACACCGACCCCGACGTGCTGATCCTCGACGAGCCCACCCGCGGCATCGACGTCGGTGCGAAGTACGAGATCTACACGATCATCAACCAGCTCGCGGACGCCGGCAAGGGAGTGATCGTCATCTCGAGCGAGCTCCCCGAGATCCTCGGCATCTGCGACCGCGTCTACACGCTCTCGGAGGGACGCATCACGGCCGACGTGCCGATCGCCGAGGCGACCCCCGAGTTCCTCCTGAAGTACATGACCCTCGAACGAGAGAGCCCCGTCAATGAGCGCGCCTAGCCCCACCCAGGCCACCGACCCGAAGCCCACGGGCGGGTCGCCCACCTCCCGTCAGCCGCAGAGCGGCTCCGGCGGCAACCCGATCGTCGGTGCGGTCTCGTACCTCGGCGGGCAGCTGCGCCAGATCGGCCTCTTCATCGCGCTGATCGTGATCGTGCTGTTCTTCCAGGTCACGACCAACGGCATCACGCTCGCGCCGATCAACGTGTCGAACCTGGTCGTCCAGAACAGCTACATCCTGATCCTCGCCATCGGCATGGTGATGGTCATCATCGCGGGGCACATCGACCTCTCCGTGGGCTCGATCGTGGCCTTCACGGGCGCCATGGCCGGCGTCATGATCACGCAGTGGGGCCTGCCCTGGCCTGTCGCGGTCGTCCTCTGCCTCGTGCTGGGCGGCCTGGTCGGCGCCTGGCAGGGCTTCTGGATCGCCTACTTCGGCATCCCGGCCTTCATCGTCACCCTGGCGGGCATGCTCGCCTTCCGCGGCGCCGCGCAGATCGCGCTGCAGGGCCAGCAGATCTCGCCCTTCCCCCAGGGCTTCCGCGACATCGGCTCGGGCTTCCTCCCCGCGTTCGGCTCCACCGGGTACGAGCCGTTGACGCTCGTCCTCGGCGCCATCGCCTCCGTGGCCCTCATCGGCACCGGCCTGCGCGGCCGTGCCACGCGCCGCAAGTACCAGCTCGAGGACGAGCCGTTCCTGTGGTTCATCACGAAGATGGTCTTCACGGTCGCGCTCGTCATGTACATCGGGTTCCTCCTCGCCAGCTACTCGGGCACCCCGATCGTCCTGGTCGTGCTCGCGGTGCTCGTCGTCGTGTACTCGACCGTCATGAAGAACTCGGTCTTCGGCCGTCACGTCTACGCGATCGGCGGCAACCTGCACGCCGCCGAGCTGTCGGGCATCAAGACGAAGCGCGTCACGTTCCTGCTGTTCGTCAACATGGGCGTCATCTCCGCCCTGGCCGGCCTGGTCTTCACCGGCCAGCTGAACCTCGCCAGCCCCAGCGCCGGCAACGGGTTCGAGCTCGACGCCATCGCAGCCGTCTTCATCGGCGGCGCGGCGGTCACGGGCGGCATCGGCACGGTCACCGGCGCCATCGTCGGAGGCCTGATCATCGGCATCCTGAACAACGGCATGTCGATCCTCGGCGTCGGCACCGAGTACCAGTCCCTCATCAAGGGGCTCGTGCTGCTCGCCGCGGTCGCGTTCGACGTCTTCAACAAGCGCCGGGCCGCCTCCAGCGGCAAGTAGTAGCAGCAGCGAGCGAGCGAGCACCAGCTCGGCACCACGAGACTCGTCGACCGGTCGGTCGGTCGACGGATCAGGAGGCGCGGCCCAGGGGGGACCGCGCCTCCGTCGTCCGCCGGCGGTGCCGCCGCTCGTGCCTGATCCCTCGACGCGGCCCGGAATCGTACGACCTTTAGGATCAGACAGTGGCAACCCTCTTCGACGTCGCGGCCGAGGCCGGCGTCTCGCACCAGACGGTGTCGCGCGTCGTCAACGGCGACCCCACCGTGCGCCCCGCCACCAAGGCGAAGGTCGACGCGGCCGTCGAGAAGCTGAGCTACCGCCCGAGCCTCACCGCGCGGGCGCTCGCCAGCCGCAAGACCCGCTCGATCGGGCTCATCAGCACCGGGTTCCCCTTCTACGGCCCGTCGAGCACGATGCACGGCTTCAACGGCGCCGCTCGCCGCGCCGGCTACCAGGTGTCGATGGCCACCCTCGACGGCGACGACGCCCGGGCCGTCCAGCAGGCCGTCGACGCCTTCGTCGGCCAGGCGGTGGCCGCCATCGTGCTCATCGCGCCGGATGCCGAGGCTCTCGAGGTGCTGCGCTCCTCCCGGGTGGCCGTTCCCCTCGTCACCGCCGACAGCGTCGCCGAGGACGGCCACCACACCGTGTCGATCGACCAGGCCGCCGGTGCCGAGCTCGCCGTCGAGCACCTCGCCTCGCTCGGCCACCGATCCGTTGCCCACGTGGCGGGGCCCGAGGCGTGGATGGACGGGCGCGACCGCGAGCGCGGCTGGCGCGACGCGTGCGGGCGGCTCGGCCTCGACGCAGGGCCGCTGCTGCGGGGCGACTGGACGCCCGCCTCCGGGCACAGGCTGGGTCTCGAGCTCGCCGAGCGCGGAGACGTCACCGCGGTGTTCTGCGCCAACGACCAGATGGCCCTGGGCGCCGTGCACGCGTTCTGCGACGCCGGCCTCGAGGTGCCCCGCGACGTGAGCATCGTCGGCTTCGACGACGTGCCGGAGGCGGCGCACTTCCTGCCCCCGCTCACGACTGTCAGGCAGGACTTCGAGGCCCTCGGCCGCCGCATCATGGACACGGTCGAGGCCGTGCTCGCGGGCGACGACGAGGCCGTCGACGCCGTGCTGCCCGAGCTGGTCGTCCGGCGCTCGACGGCGCCGCCTCGGCGTTGAGCCGTCGCCGGGCCGGCCTCGTCCGGTCCTCTCCGGGGCCCTCCCGCGTTGCACGCACCACCCGCGACGTGTGAGAATGTGAGCGCTCACTTTCGCGTGGGCAGACCACCTGACCTGCCCCTCCGGGGCTCGCACCACCAGGACAAGGACGTTCCATGGCAGACACCACCGCCGCGCCCGACGCACACGTCGTCGGCGTCGACTTCGGCACGCTGAGCGGACGGGCGGTCGTCGTCCGCGTGTCCGACGGGGCCGAGCTCGGCACCGCCACCCACGAGTACTCGCACGCCGTGGTCGATCGCACCCTGCCCGTCGGCGGGGCCCGACTGCCCGCCGACTGGGCGCTGCAGGTGCCGAGCGACTACGTCGACGTGCTCAAGCAGGCCGTGCCCCGTGCCCTCGCCGAGTCCGGCGTCGACCCGGCCTCCGTCATCGGGATCGGCACCGACTTCACCGCCTGCACGATGGTCCCCACGACGGCCGACGGCACGCCCCTCAACGAGCTCGAGCAGTTCGCCGACCGGCCGCACGCCTACGTCAAGCTGTGGCGTCACCACGCCGCCCAGGGCCAGGCCGACCGCATCAACGAGCTCGCCCGCGAACGCGGCGAGTCGTGGCTGCCGCGCTACGGCGGTCTCATCTCGAGCGAGTGGGAGTTCGCCAAGGGGCTCCAGCTGCTCGAGGAGGACCCCGAGGTCTACGCCGCGACCGAGCACTGGGTCGAGGCCGCCGACTGGATCATCTGGCAGCTCAGCGGCCGGTACGTCCGCAACGCCTGCACGGCCGGCTACAAGGGCATCCTGCAGGACGGCGAGTACCCGAGCCGCGAGTTCCTCGCCGCGCTCAACCCCGACTTCGCCGACTTCGCCGAGACGAAGGTCGCGCACGAGATCGGCGCCCTCGGCGACGCCGCCGGCACGCTGACGGCGGAGGCGGCCGGCTGGACCGGCCTGCCCGAGGGCATAGCCGTCGCCGTCGGCAACGTCGACGCTCACGTCACGGCCCCCGCCGCCAAGGCCACGCAGCCCGGCCAGATGGTCGCGATCATGGGCACGAGCACCTGCCACGTCATGAACGGCGCCGAGCTGGCCGAGGTCCCCGGCATGTGCGGCGTCGTCGACGGCGGCATCACGGAGGGCTTCTACGGCTACGAGGCCGGTCAGTCGGGCGTCGGGGACATCTTCGCCTGGTACGTCCGCAACCAGGTGCCGCAGTCCTCGGTCGACGCGGCGGAGGCGGCAGGCACCAGCGTGCACCAGTACCTGACCGACCTCGCCTACGAGCAGCCCGTCGGCGCCCACGGCCTCGTCGCGCTCGACTGGCACAGCGGCAACCGGTCGGTGCTCGTCGACCACGAGCTGAGCGGCGTGATCGTCGGCCAGACGCTCGGCACGACCCCCGAGGACGGCTACCGGGCGCTGCTCGAGGCCACGGCGTTCGGCACGAGACGCATCGTCGAGGCCTTCAACGACTCCGGCGTCCCCGTCACCGAGTTCATCGCCGCCGGCGGCCTGCTCAAGAACCGCCACCTGATGCAGACCTACAGCGACGTCCTCCGCATGCCGATCTCCACGATCCGCAGCGAGCAGGGCCCCGCGCTCGGCTCCGCGATCCACGCCGCCGTCGCCGCGGGTGCCTACCCGGACACCCGCGTGGCCAGCGACGCGATGGGCAGCCTGGACCGCGCCTCCTACACGCCCGACCCTGCCGCCGCCGACGCGTACGACGCGCTCTACGCCGAGTACCTGCTGCTGCACGACTGGTTCGGGCGCGGCGGCAACGACGTGATGCACCGCCTCAAGGCGATCAGCAGGGAGGCGCGGGGCGGCTCGCGCGCACCGGCCGCCGAGCCCGAGG
>NZ_CAUPYL010000160.1:0-6009 GCF_963515265.1 uncultured Frigoribacterium sp. | reverse complement strand
CGTACGCTCCGGGCATGACCGATCTGCAGGGAGCCGTCGTGCTCGTCGCCGGGGCGTCGGGCGGCCTCGGCTCCCGGATCGCCGCGCAGCTGTCCGACGAGGGGGCCGTCGTCGTGCGGGCCGGACGCGCCGGGGGAGCCCTGACCGGGCCCGACGCCTACGTCGCCGACCTCCGCGAGCCGGGCGGCGGCGCGTCGCTCGTCGCCGCGGCGCTCCAGGCCCACGGCCGTCTCGACGGCGTCGTCGTCGCGGCGGGCGTCGTCGGGTTCGGACCTGCCGACGCCGTCACCGACGAGGCTCTCGACGAGTTGGTCCAGACGAACCTGCTGGCGCCCGTCCGCCTGCTGCGCGACGCGTCGGAGGCGCTGGCCGCGTCCGCCGCCGCGGGTCGCGACCCGTTCGCCGTCACGATCAGCGGGGTCGTCGCCGAGTCGCCGACCGCGGGCATGGCCGCGTACTCCGCGGCCAAGGCGGGCCTGGCCGCCTGGGTGAGCGCCGCCTCCCGCGAGTTCCGGAGGCGCGGCGTCCGCCTGGTGGACGCGCGGCCCGGGCACACGGAGACCGGCCTCGCGACGCGGCCGATCACCGGCGAGGCGCCGAGCTTCCCGACGGGGCTCGACCCCGACGTGGTCGCGGCCCGCATCGTCCGGGCGATCGTCGACGGAGAGAAGGACCTGCCCAGCGCCAGCTTCTGACCGTGCCGCGTGCCGTGCCCCGCGCGTCGGGCTTGGCCCTGCGCGGCCAGTAATTTGCGCGTGATCCGTGTGGCTGGGGCCGGGGTGGCCGGTTGCCAGCAGCCGCTTCGCGCGTATCTGTCTTGGTTTGCGACCTGACGCCTCGGGGAGGTGGTGCGGCGTAGCCGCGGCCCTCTCTGGCTCTCGCGTCGGGCGCGTAATTTGCGCGTGATCCGTGTGGCTGGGGCCGGGGTGGCCGGTTGCCAGCAGCCGCTTCGCGCGGATCTGTCTCGGTTTGCGGCCTGACGCCTCGGGGAAGTGGTGCGGCGCAGCCGCGGCCCCTCTCGCTCGCGCGCCGAGGAACAGGCCCAGCAGGCGGCGCGGCGCCGGCACCGGGGATCAGGCGAAGCCGGTACCGAGCTCGCGCAGCAGGTCGGCCAGCTGGTCGCGCTGCTGACGGGTCAGCGACCCGAGCGGGGAGTGCTCGGCCTCGAGCAGGTCGAGCATGGCCCGGTCGACGAGGTCGACGCCCTCCTCGGTGATGCGGATGAGGGCGGCGCGGCCGTCGCGCGGGTCGGCCCGGCGCTCGACGAGGCTGCGCTCGACGAGCCGGTCGAGCCGGTTCGTCATGGTGCCGCTCGTGACCATGGTGGCCGTGACGAGGTCCTTGGGGCTGAGCTCGAAGGGGTCGCCGGCCCGGCGCAGGGTCGACAGCACGTCGAACTCCCAGATCTCGAGGCCCGACCGCCGGAACGCCTCGGCGCGCACCCGGTCGAGCCGTCGGGAGATGCGGCGCAGCCGCGAGAACACGTCGAGCGCTGCGAAGTCGATGTCGGGCCGCACGCGCGCCCAGGCGTCGATGATCAGGTCGACCTCGTCGTTGGTGTTCACGCAGCAGTCCTCTCGGGCGGGGGGGCACCCCCGATCATGCCCCTCGAAGGTGCGGGTCGTCTCGACGCCGCCCCGCGCGCGCCCTGGCGGCGTGCGCTGCCTGCCCCGTGAGCTCCCACTCGACCCTCGTCGCCCACCCTCGTCCGGGGCACGTTTTACACGTCCGTAACAAGTTGTATACAAGATCGCGTCATCGGGACTGATTGCATTCAATCCACTTCCTCCCGCACCCGAGCATCGGACCACACATGCCTCTGACCTCGCTCTCCTCGCGATCTGCCGCCCGGCGTCGCGCGCTCACGCTGCCGGCCGCAGCCCTCGGCATCGTCCTCGTGGCGACCGGGTGCCAGCAGGTCCAGACGGCCGACACCGCCGCCACGAGCAGCCGGGAGGACATCTCGACCGCCCCGATCGGCGACGCGACGATCGTCGAGGGCGGCGACCTCGTCATGGCGCTCTCGGCGGAGCCCGACCGGCTCGACCCGACCACCTCCTCGTCCCTCTACACGCGCTACGTGATGGAGACGATGTGCCAGAAGCTGTACGACATCGACGCCGAGGGCGCCATCGTGCCGATGCTCGCCACCGAGCTGCCCGACGTCAGCGACGACGGCCTCACCGTCACGTTCCCCGTGCGCACCGACGCCGTCTTCGCCGACGGCACCCCGCTCGACGCGGAGGCGGTCGTCACCACCCTGCAGCGCGGCCTCGACAAGGACGACTCGTCGCGCCGCAGCGAGCTCGGACCGATCACCGGGATCTCGGCGGTCGACGACGAGACCGTCGAGGTCACCTACTCCGAGCCGTTCGCCCCGCTGACGGCGGCACTGGCCGACCGTGCGGGCATGGTCATGTCGCCCACGGCGCTCGCCTCGGCAGGCGACGCGTTCGGCGACGCGCCCGTCTGCGTCGGCCCGTACAAGTTCGTCGAGCGCGTGCCGCAGACCTCGATCACCGTCGAGCGCGACCCGCTCTACTACGACGCCGAGTCGGCCCACTTCGACACGATCACGTACCGCATCATCACCGACGCGAGCATCCGCGCGGCGAACCTGCAGTCGGGAGACGTGCAGGTCGCCGACTCGATGTCGACGCAGGACGTCGGCACGCTGAAGGAGGACGACTCGCTCACCGTGCTCGAGGTCGGCTCCCTCGGCTACCAGGGCCTGACGGTCAACATCGGCAACCAGGACGGCATCGGCACCGACCCCGTCCAGCTCGACGGCCCGCTCGCGAGCAACGCCGCGGTGCGCCAGGCGCTGTCGATGTCGATCGACCGCAAGGCGCTCGTGAAGACCGTCTTCGGCGGCCTCTACGACCCTGCCTGCTCCCCGATCTCGCCGAGCAGCCCGTTCGCCACCGACGCGAGCGACGCCTGCCCCGACTACGACCCGGAGGCGGCGGTGCAGATGCTCGAGGACGAGGGAGTGGAGACCCCCCTCGCCATCGACATGCAGGTGAGCAACAACCCGGACACCGTGCGCTTCGCCCAGGCGCTGCAGGCCCAGGTCGCCGAGGGCGGCTTCGAGCTGACCATCACCCCCGTCGAGTACTCGACGCTGCTCGACGTGCAGACCGAGGGCGACTTCGAGGCGCTGCAGCTCGGCTGGTCGGGCCGCATCGACCCGAACGGCAACATGTTCAACTTCCTGTCGACCGGCGCCGGCAACAACTACAGCGGCTACAGCGACGACGAGGTGGACGAGCTGCTCAGCGACGCCGCCTCGACGACCGACGTCGACGAGCGGGCCGAGCTCTACGGCCAGGTCGTCGAGAAGGTGCAGGAGGACTCGCCGATCATCTACCTGTACCGCGTGCGCAGCCTCACCGCGCTGTCGAACGACATCGCCGGGGTCTCCACCTTCGCCGACGGCGTCGTGCGCCTCAGCACCGCCGCCTTCGTCGAGGCCGACTGAGCCATGGCGCGCTACCTCCTCACCCGCCTGTGGCAGTCGGCGGTGACGCTCGTGCTCGCCTCCGTCGTGGTCTTCGTCGGCGTCCGGCAGCTGCCGGGCGACCCTGCCCTCGCCCTGGCGGGTGAGGAGGCCAGCCCGCAGCAGGTCGCGGCGATCCGCGCCGACCTCGGGCTCGACGACCCGCTCGTCGTGCAGTACCTCCGCTTCGTCGGGGCCTTCCTCCGGGGCGACCTCGGCCAGTCGACCCGGACCGGCACCCCCGTCGCCGACCTGATCGGCGCGACCCTGCCGGTCACCCTGTGGCTCTCGCTGTACGCCATCGTCGTGGCCGTGCTCGTCGGCGTCGCCCTGGGCGTCGTCGCCGAGCGCTGGCGCGGACGCTGGCCCGAGTGGATGGCCAACGCGGCCGCCCTCGTCGGACTGAGCGTGCCGAACTTCTGGCTCGGCATCCTCGCCATCCTGTGGCTGGCCGTCGGGCTGGGGATCTTTCCTGCCTCCGGGTACGTCCCCGTCACCGAGGACCCGTGGCAGGCGCTCGTGCACCTGACCCTGCCGGCCCTCATCCTCGGCACCTCCCTCGCCGCCGTGATCATGCGGCAGACGCGGGCCTCGATGATCGAGACGATGACGACGGACTACGTCCGCACGGCCCGCGCCAAGGGCCTCGGGCGGGGCCGCGTGCTGCTCCGCTACGGGCTCCGCAACTCGATGATCGTCGTCGTCACCATCGTCGGGCTCCAGCTCGGCGGGCTCATCTCGGGCGCCGTCGTGACCGAGCGCATCTTCGCCCTGCCGGGCTTCGGCAAGCTCACCCTCGACGCGGTCTTCACGCGCGACTACCCGGTCGTGCAGGCGGTCGTGCTGGTCATCACGCTCGGCTACATCCTGATCAACCTCGTCGTCGACGTGCTCTACAGCGTCCTCAACCCGCGCATCCGAGTCGGAGGAGCCTCCTGATGACCGTCCTCGTGCCCACCTCCCACGAGCTCGGCTCCGACCGGGGCCGTGTCTGGGGCCAGCTGCGCCGCAACAAGCTCGGAGTGACCGGCGGCGTGATGCTGCTCGTCGTGCTCGTCGCGGGGATCGCCGCCCCGCTCATCGCGCCGTACGGCCCCGCCGAGGTGCACTTCGACGCCCCGTTCCAGCTGCCCGGCACGATCGGGTACCTGCTCGGCACCGACGACCTCGGCCGCGACATCCTCTCGCGCACGGTCTACGGCATCCGCGTCTCGCTCGTCGTCGGCGTGCTCAGCGTCGTGCTGGCCGTCGTCGTCGGCACCCCGCTCGGGCTGGTCGCGGGCTACTGGCGCTGGCTCGACGCGATCGTGTCGCGCCTGACCGACGTGATGCTCGCGTTCCCGTTCCTCATCATCGCCGTGGCGCTCGCCGCGATCAGCGGGCCGAGCCTCGGCAACGCGGTGGTCGCCCTCGGCATCGCGCAGATCCCCACGATGATCCGGGTGGTGCGCGGCGAGACGATGCGCATCCGCTCGACCGACTTCGTCCTGAGCGCCCGCACCATGGACGCGACCGGGCTGCGGGTGATCTTCGCCCACGTGCTGCCGAACTGCGTCTCGGCGATCATCGTCCAGGCGACGGTCATCATGCCGGTCGCGGTCATCGGGGAGGCGCTGCTGTCGTTCCTGGGGCTCGGCATCCAGCCGCCGACGGCCAGTCTGGGCATCATGCTCTCCGACGCGCAGCAGTACCTCGCGAACGCCCCGTTCGCCGCCGTCGTCCCGGGCCTCGCCATCGCCGTCATCTGCCTCGGCTTCAACCTCGTCGGCGACGCGCTGCGCGACGCCCTCGACCCGACCTCCCGCGAACGGACCTGATCCTCGTGACCTACACCGCACCTCCTGCGTTCACCACCCGCCCCGACCTCCGCGGCACCTTCGGCATGACCGCCTCGACGCACTGGCTCGCGACGGCCTCGGCCCAGTCGGTGCTCGAGCGCGGCGGCAACGCCTTCGACGCCGCGGTCGCCGGCGCGTTCGTGCTGCACGTCGTCGAGCCGCACCTGAACGGGCCGGGCGGCGACATGACCGCGGTGTTCGCGACGGCCGACGAGCCGGGCCGACCCGTCGTCCTGATGGGGCAGGGGCCGGCGCCCGCCGGCGCGACGGTCGAGCACTACCGCGCCGAGGGACTCGACCTCGTGCCCGGCTCGGGCGCCCTCGCCGCTGCCGTGCCCGGCGCGGTCGACGCGTGGCTCCTCCTGCTCCGCGACCACGGCACGTGGGAGCTCGCCGACGTGCTCGCCTTCGCGATCGGCTACGCCCGCGACGGGCACCCGATCACCGCGCGGGTGACCGAGACGATCGGCGCGGTCGCCGAGCTGTTCGCCGAGCACTGGCCCACCTCGGCCGACCGGTGGCTCGTCGACGGCGCCCCGCCGGCCCCCGGCGAGATGGTCGTGAACGAGGCGTACGCCCGGGTGCTCGACGGGCTCGTGTCCGCAGGAGGCGCGCTGCCGGCCGCCGACGCCGGTCGCGCACCGCGGACGCCCGGCACCGACGGGCCTGACG
>NZ_CAUPYL010000159.1:0-6024 GCF_963515265.1 uncultured Frigoribacterium sp. | reverse complement strand
GGGCCGGCGCGGTGGCGACCGACGCGAGGGGGACGATCGGGGTGACCCGCGCCTCCTGCGGGACGTCGACGCCGGGCGCAGCGGGCGCGACGAGCGACCGGGGCGCCTCGGACGGCTGCACGGACGAGAGCGCGACGACGGACGCGGGCGCGTCGGCCGCTGCCAGCACGGTGATCGACGACTCGGTCACGCCGAGCACGAGGCGCTCGCCCTCGACGTCGACCACGACGACGCTGGCCTTGGCGCCGATGCCCTGACGGGCGACGATCGAGACGGGAGCCGAGGCACGGCCCCCGCGGAGCCCGCCCTTCGCGAGGCGCTTCTGCAGCACCCACAGCAGGGCGAGCACGACGCCCAGCGAGAGGGCGACGCGCAGCGCGACGAAGAGCGTGTCCACGATCAGGCGACGCCGTCGGCGACGTCGAGGATGCGGGTGATGCGGATCGCGTAGTCCTGGTCCACGACGACGACCTCGCCGTGCGCGATCAGGCGGCCGTTGAGCAGCACGTCGGCGGGGGCCCCGGCCGAGCGGTCGAGCTCGACGACGGCGCCGGGCTCGAGGCCGAGCACGTCGCGGACCGACATGCGGGTGCGGCCGATCTCGACCGTCAGCGCCATCTCGACGTTGTTGATGCGGCCGAGGTTGCCGGCGCCGAGCGGCGCGGCGGGGACGGAGGAGGCGGGCGAGCTCGACGAGACGAGGCCGACGGTGCCGTCCTCGCGGAGCCGCACGGCGAACCAGCCGACCGTCTCGCCCGCGGCGGTCAGGTCGAACACGACGGTGGAGTGGTCGGCGAACAGTGCGTCGGCCGACTCGAGCCGGCTGTCGCCGAGCACGCCGGCGCCGAGGACCGAGGTCGCGGCCTCGAGGGCCGGACGGAGCACGTCGACGACCGAGACGAGGGGCGAGTCGGTGCCGGCGGCCGCGGCGACCTGGTCCATGTCGGCGAGCAGCAGCGCGGTGTCGGCCGAGAGCGACCCGACGAACGAGGTGACGACGGCCGAGGAGGCGGTGCTGCGGCGAGCCTGGGCGGTGGCGGCGTCGACGGGCACGGCCCGCAGCGGCACGGGCGTCGGCAGCTGCGCGACGAGCGCCTCCGCCGCGGCGGTGTGCAGGGTGATGGTGGTGCCGGTCATGAGGTTCCTTCTTCGGTGCCGGTGAGGGAGGTGGAGACGACGATGCCCGCGAGGCGCGAGCCGGCGGAGCCGACGGCGGCACGGCCGACGACCTGGCCGTCGACCGTGATCGCCAGCGGGCGCGACTGCGGGTGCGGCAGGGGCAGCACGTCGCCGACGGCGAGGTCGAGCACGACGCTCGGCAGCACGGCCGCGGGGGCCAGCCGGAGCGCGACGTCGACCGGCACCGAGGCGAGCTGGCCGCCGAGCAGGCGGCGCACCTCCGCCGGGTCGACCGCGGACTCGGACTCGCCGAGCTGGGGCAGCAGCACCTCGGCGGGGATCGCGACGGTGCCGGCGGCGCTGCGCTCGCCGACCCGGATGTCGAACGAGGCGACGATCATCAGGTCGGACTTCTGCGCGGCCTGGGCGAACTGCGAGTTGTACTGGAAGCCGCCGACGACGATCTGGGCGACGAGCAGGTTGCCGAACGAGTAGCGGAGGTCGTCGAGGGCGTCCTCCATGAGGCGCCGCACGAGGGCCTGCTCGATCGGGGTGAAGGTGCGCTCGGGCACGGTCGAGGCTCGCGTGCCGCCGAGCATGTGGCTGACCCAGCTGAGCGCCGCGGAGGTGGGGAACTGGATGACGGCCTTGGGCGTCGTGCCCTCGATGCCGCACAGCACCATCGCGGTCGTCGCGGGCAGCGAGGCGGCGAACTCGTCGTAGGTGAGGACCTGCAGCTGCTCGCAGGTGACCTGCGACAGCACCCGGACCTTGGCGGTGAGCTGCGTGCCCCACTGCCGGGCGAACGTCTCGAAGGCGAGCTCGAGGGCCCGCGAGTGCTCACGGGGCAGCGTCGTCGGACGACGGAAGTCGTAGATCTCGACCTGCTTCGGCGGGCGCGGCGCAGCGACGGCCGGGGCCGGTGCGGGCGTGCCCGGGGGCAGGGTCTCGAGGAGCGTCACGACCGGCACTCTCGGCCCGCGCCTCCTCGTCGTTAGGCGCTCGTGGTCAGTGCCCCCCGGACTGGGCCCCCTCGGCGTGGGCGTCCTCGGACTCCTTCTCGGTCTTCTTCTCGGTCTTGTCGGTCTTCTTCTCGGTGGTCGTCGTGGTCGCGGCGGCCTCCTCGACGGCGGGCGGGCTCTCGGCGGCGGCGTTCCTGCCGGCGGTCACCGCGCCTCCTGCACCCTCGGCCGCCGCCTGCAGCTGGGGCAGCAGCGCGCTCACGTCGTCGGACTGGTTCGACAGGACGACGATGTCGACCCGGCGGTTCGTGGCGAAGTCGGCCTCGGTGCCGCCGGTCGAGAGGGGGCGCGACGAGCCGAACCCGACGGCCTGCGCGTGCTCGACCGGGAGGCCGCCGCGCTCGACCAGGTCGCGCAGCACCTGCGTGGCCCGGGCGGAGGACAGCTCCCAGTTGGTCGCGTAGGGAGCGGTCGAGCTGCGCTGGTCGGCGTGGCCCTCGATCGAGACGTCGTGGCCGGCGCCGCGGAGGACCGGCGCGATCGCGTCCATCACGCGGCGTGCGGTGTCGCTCAGGTCGGCGCTGTTCGTGCCGAAGAAGGTCTCGGAGCCGACCAGCCGCACGGTGAGCCCGCGGGCGTCGGTGGAGAACTGCACGTCGGCGGTGAGGCCCGAGCCGGCGAGGCTCGCCGCGATCGCCTCCTTGATGGCGGTGAGGTCGTCGAGCTCGGCCTGGGCCTGCGCGAGCTCCTCGGCCGTGCCGGCCGTGCCGCTCGCGGAGGCCTTGCTCATGTCGGTCTCGTCGCCGGTGGAGTACCCCTGGCCCTCCGGCGTCACGTCGTTGACCGTGACGACGGTGCCCGACGCCGTGTCGACCTTGCCGACGTCGGTCTGGCCGAAGCCGGTCGCGAGCGAGTTGCGCAGGGCGATGTACTTGTCCTGGTCCACGCTCGACATCGCGAACAGCACGATGAACATGCACATCAGCACGGTGACCATGTCCATGTACGAGGCCAGCCAGCGCTCGTCGGGGTGCTCCTCCTCGGCGTGGCCCTTCTTCTTGCGGCCGCCGCGCGCGCCGCTCACGCTGCGAGGCCCTGGTCGTCGGCGCCGGCCTTCGCCTTGGCGCCCTTGCCCGCCTTGCCGGCACCGGCCTCGAGCGAGTGCACCGGCACCATGGCCTTGAGGCGCTCGCCGAGGAGGCGCGGCTGGCTCCCGGCCTGGACGGCCAGCACGCCCTCGATCAGCAGCGTCATGCGCGCCTCGTCGAGGTCGGCGAGCTTCTTCAGGCGACCGGCGAACGGCAGCCAGAGGAAGTTCGCGCTGAGCAGGCCCCAGAGGGTCGCCACGAACGCCGCCGCGATCAGCGGGCCGAGCTCGTCGGGAGAGGCGAGGTTCTCGAGCACGTGGGTCAGGCTGACCACCGTGCCGATGATGCCGACGGTGGGGGCGTAGCCGCCCAGGCTGTTGAAGAACTTGCTCGCCGTGCGGTCGGCGGCGAGACGCGACTCCATCTCGTCCTCGAGCAGGATCCGCAGCTCCTCGCCGTCGGTGCCGTCGGCAATGTTCTGCAGGGCGCCCTTCATGAAGGGGTCCTCGACCTTCTCGGCCTCCGCCTCGAGCGAGAGCAGGCCCTCGCTGCGCGCCTTCTCGGCGAGCGCCACGATGTCGTCGATGACCGACTGCGGGGGGATCACCTTGCCCGTGAAGGCGTGCGGGATCTTCTTGAAGCTCAGCATCGCGTCCTTGATCGTCGTGCCGGCGATGCCGACCGCGATCGTGGCGCCGAAGACGAGCAGCATCGGCGCGGGCAGCAACAGGCCCTCGACGTGGACGCCCTCGAGCTTGATCATCCCGAACAGCGCGCCGAACGCGAGCAGGATGCCGATGATCGTCGCCGGATCCATCAGCGGGCTCCGGTCGGTGCGGGCACGGTGGTGGTGCTGGTCGCGGGGGCCTGCTCGGCCGGGCGGAGGGCGGAGACGAGGCCGCCGCCTCCTTCGTTGCCGGTGCTGGCGGCGCCTCGCGAGCCGCGGACGATGCCGAGCTGCGGGCCGGTCGACGTGCGGCTGCCGAGCGGCTGCGTCGCGGGGGCGGCGAGGTCGGGCGCGTCGTAGGCGAGCGAGACGATGCGGGCACGGTAGCGGGCGATCATCTCGATCACCACGGCCATCGGCTCGGTGACGATGTACTTCGCCCCGTCGACCATGATCAGCGTCGTGTCGGGCGTCTCGTGGATGCGCTCGATCAAATCTGGGTTGACAGCGAATCTGCTGTCGTTGAGTCGCGTGACGACGATCATCGGCCCGTCCTAGGTCTGTGTCTCCCGCCACCGTCCGTGGGGCGGGCGAGCTGCTCGTCCTGAGCTGCTCAGGGGGAACTATCGGCAGGGGGCCGGGCGGCGTTAGGCGCGGGTCGTGGCGCGTGTCCTCCGCTCGGCGGACGGCGCGGCGTCGCCTCGCTGGCTAGGGCGCTAGCCGACGCGATAGCGACAAGACGACGCGGGGCCCCGCGTCGTCTTGTCGTTTTCCCGCCGGGACCTGTGGCCGCGGGATCGGAGGACGCGGCAGAGGCAGGAGGCGGCGGGCGACACATGCGCGCAACACCGGGCTGGCAAGATGCTGCGGTGACCGACACCCCCGCGAACGACGGCACGCGCGACGCCACCCCAGTCGCCCGGCCCTCCTCCCCCACCTCCGCCTCCCCCGCCACCGCCACCGCCTCGCCCGGCGCTGCACCCACGGTCGGCTCGACGCCGACCGGCTCGTCGCCGACCGGCTCGTCGCCGACCGGCTCGACGCCCGTCTACTCGACGCCCGAGGCGACCGGGCCGGACGCCGCGCTGTCGCCCGACACGGCGACCCCGCTCGTCGACGACCCGGCCCTGACCGAGACGGCTGCGACCGCCGACGCCAACCGGCACAGCCTGGTCGAGAACGTGATGGGGGTGGTGACGGGTGTCTTCATCGCCTCCTTCGGGCTGTTCCTGCTGAAGACGAGCGGAGCCGTCTCGGGCGGCACCGCCGGCATCGCGCTGCTGCTCGACTACGCCGGGCCGCTGTCGTTCGGGGCGTTGTTCATGCTGGTGAACGTGCCGTTCTTCGCGCTCGCCGTGTGGAAGAAGGGGCTCGCGTTCACCCTCCGGACGGTGCTCACCGTCGGCATGGTGTCGGCGATGTCGTACCTGCACCCGGCCGTGTTCCACATCGACGACATCGACCCGGTCTACGGCACGCTGGGCGGCAACCTGCTCGTCGGGGTGGGCCTGCTGATCCTGTTCCGGCACGGGGCGAGCCTCGGCGGCATCAACATCCTCGCGCTCGTGCTGCAGGAGAAGCTCGGCTGGCGGGCCGGCTACGTGCAGATGGCGGTCGACGTCGTCATCATCCTGTTCTCGCTCACCGTCGTCTCCCCCTGGATCGTGCTGCTGTCGGCCGCAGGCGCCGTGGTGCTCAACCTCGTGCTCGCCCTCAACCACAAGCAGGGGCGGTACCTCGGTCGCACGTGACCACTTCGGGGGTGATCTGCGGGTGAACCGCTCTCAGGTCGGACACAGACTCGAGAAACTCTCTACCTTCGGAGTCGGGCCGACGACCGTCGAGGCCACCCCGCTCCAGAGGAGTCACGACCATGACCTACGACCAGAACACCCCCGCCACCACTGTCCCCGGCGCTTCCGCCAAGTTCAACACGCTCGCCATCGTCGGCTTCGTGCTGGCCTTCGTCGTCAACATCGCCGGCGTCGTCGTCAGCTTCATCGCCCTGTCGCAGATCAAGAAGACGGGCGAGCGCGGCCGCGGCCTGGCCATCGCCGGCATCATCATCGGCCTGCTGTCGATCGTCTTCGGCATCCTGTACTTCGTGCTCGTGCTGCCCGTGGCCATGGAGCAGATGAACAACATCCCCACTTACTGATCTCTGCGAGATCGACCGCAGGAGGCGCGG
>NZ_CAUPYL010000158.1:0-6058 GCF_963515265.1 uncultured Frigoribacterium sp. | reverse complement strand
CGCCTCGCCCGCTTCGTGAGCCGCGACACGACGGGCGGCCTGCTGCTGCTCGGCGCGACCGTGCTCGCGCTCGTGCTCGCCAACAGCCCCGCCGCCGACTGGTACGGCGCCGTCCGCGACACGACGTTCGGGCCCGCGGCCCTGCACCTCGACCTCAGCGTCGGGGCCTGGGCCGCCGACGGGCTGCTCGCGATCTTCTTCTTCGTCGTCGGCCTCGAGCTCAAGCAGGAGTTCGTCGCGGGCTCGCTCCGCGACCCGCGCGCGGCGGCCCTGCCCATCGCCGCGGCGGTCGGCGGCGTCGCCCTGCCCGCCGTGATCTACACGCTGGTCAACCTCGACGCGGGCGGCGACGCGCTGCAGGGCTGGGCCATCCCGGCGGCGACGGACATCGCGTTCGCCGTCGCGGTCATCGCCGTCGTGGGCAAGCGTCTGCCGCCGGCGCTCCGCACGTTCCTGCTGACGCTGGCCGTGGTCGACGACCTGCTCGCCATCACGATCATCGCCGTCTTCTACACCTCCGGCATCCTGTTCCTGCCGTTGCTCGCCGCGCTCGTCCCGCTCGCGGCGTTCGCGCTGCTCGTCCGTCGCGGAGTCCGCTCGTGGTGGCTGCTGATCCCCCTCGGCGTCGTCGCGTGGGCCCTGGTGCACGCCTCGGGCATCCACGCGACCATCGCCGGGGTCGTGCTCGGCCTGCTCGTGCCGGCGATCGCGACCCGACGGGCCGGCGTCGACCACACCGGCCCCGACGGCCACGTCGAGCGGCACCCGCTCACGCACCACTTCGCCGAGCGCTGGAGTCCCGTCTCGTCCGGCGTCGCCGTGCCGCTCTTCGCGTTCTTCTCGGCGGGCGTGACGGTCGGCGGCGTCGCCGGCCTCCGCGACGCGCTGACGGACAGCGTCGCCCTCGGCATCGTCCTGGCCCTCGTGCTCGGCAAGTCGATCGGCATCACCGTGTCGTCGCTGCTCGTGACGCGCCTCCCCGGCATCCGGCTCGACCCGAGCCTCCGCTGGCCTGACGTCGTCGGCCTGTCGTTCGTCGCGGGCATCGGCTTCACCGTGTCGCTGCTCGTCGGCGAGCTCGCGTTCGGCAGCGGCAGCGAGCGCGACGACGTGGTCAAGGTCGGCGTGCTCGTCGGGTCGCTCGTGTCGGCCCTCATCGGCGCCGCCGTCCTGATGGTGCGGGCCCGCCAGCGCGCCCGCACCGACGCCGAGCGCTAGCCGCCCGGCCCGCGCGCGCCGATGTCGGCTCCGTGCCCGCTCCTCGTTCAGGAAGTCCGGTCCTGATCCTCGCCGCGGGGGGAGCCGGAGTCCTGAACCGTGCACCGTGCAGGATCGGCGCGGGCAGAGTTCCTCAGTGCTGCGCGACGTCCCCGCGACGAGCAACGCGCAGGAGGCGCGGGCCGGGACGATGAACGACTAGCGTCGGTCAGGTGGACGACGACGACGCGACCCCCGCCTCCTCGTGGACCCGTCGACGGTCGTCGATCACCCTGCTCGCCCTCGTGGTCGGCATCTCGCCGTTCGCGACCGACATGTACGTCCCAGCGCTGCCGGCCATCGCCCGGGACCTCGGCACCACGACGGCCGTCGCGCAGCTCAGCCTGACCGCGTTCCTCGTCAGCTTCGCGCTGGGCCAGTTCGTGATCGGCCCGCTCAGCGACGGCATCGGCCGACGCCGAGTGCTGCTGATCGGCACGGCGGTCTTCACCGTCGCCTCCCTCGGCTGCGCCCTGGCGCCCGACGCGACGACGCTGATCGTCGCGCGGGTGCTGCAGGGACTCGGCGGCGCGGCGGGCAGCATCGCGGGGCGGGCGATGGTCGGCGACTCCACGACGGGCACGCGCCGCAGCCGGCTCTTCGCCTCCCTGGCGGTCGTGAACTCGCTCGGACCGGTCGTCGCGCCCCTGGTCGGCGGCGTCGTGCTGACGGTCGCCGCCTGGCGCTCGCTCTTCGTGGTGCTCGCGGTCTTCGGCCTGGCGCTCACGGTGCTCTCGGCCGTGCGGTTCCCCGAGACGCTGCCCGCCGCCTCCCGGTCCGGTGCCTCGCTCGGCGCGGCCGGCCGACGGATGGGCGAGCTGCTGCGCATCCCGCGCTTCCGCTGGTACCTCGTCACGGGCTGTGCCGCGACGATCGGCTTCTTCTCGTACATCTCGACGTCGTCGTTCGTGTTCCAGGAGCAGTACGGCTTCAGCGAGCTCGGCTACACCCTCGTCTTCGCCTCGAACGCGTCGTGCATGATCCTGTCGACGCTGCTCTTCCGGCGGCTGGTGGGGCGCTTCGCCGAGGACTCCCTCTACACGGCAGGCCTCGTCACCTGCACCGCCGGGTCGGCGCTCGTGCTGGTGGGCGCGGCGACCGCCGTCGGTCCCCTGCTGGTCTGGCCGGCGCTCGCGCTCGTCACGGCGGGTTGGGGCTTCGTCATCCCCGGGTCGATCACGCTGACGCAGGCGCTCGGGCACCGCTGGCCCGGCTCCGCAGCCGCGCTGCAGGGCGGGCTGCAGTTCGGGCTCGGCGGGCTCGCGACGCCGCTCGCCGGCGCCCTCGGCGGGACCGCACTCGTGATGGGCGGGCTCATGACGGCCTTCGTCGGCGTCGGGCTCGCGGTGCAGCTCGCAGTGCGGACGCCCCGGGGCTGACCACCCCGGGCCGAGCGCTCAGACGGCGGCGGCCCTCGCGATGCGACCGGCGTCGAAGAAGTCCGCGTAGGTGGGCTCCGGCGGCCGGGCCGACCGCATGGGCGGCAGCACCGTGACCGGGCGACGGCGCTTGGGGTACGCGCCGATCGAGGCAGGGTGCACGCGGGGATCCGAGATGTAGAGGCTCATCGTGTCGTCCTTCCTGTGAGGCGGAGGGGGGACGGGCGGCCGAGGCCGTGTCGAGCACGACGACCGCCCTGTCTTGTCCTCCTGAATCTAGGGAGGGCGACGCGTGACCGTCAGGGGCTTGCGCCCCGAACGAGGGGTGCGCTAAGCCCGCGACAGGAAGCGCGAACGGGGCACAGGCGGCTGGCGACCCACCATGCCCGAGGCGGAGTACACCGGATCCCGTGACCTCACCGCTCCTCCTCGCCGGCCTCGCCGGCCTGCTGTCCGGCCTCTCGCTCGTCGTGGGCTCGCTCGTCGCCTGGTTCGTGAAGGTGCCCCGCGAGCTGGTCGCCCTCGTGATGGCGTTCGGCGCCGGCGTCCTGATCTCGGCCCTCGCCTTCGACCTCGTCGACGAGGCGACCAGCAGCGGCGGCTTCGTGCCGACGATCTCCGGCTTCGTCGTCGGGGCGGTCGTCTACGTCGTGCTCGACCAGCTGCTCGAGCACGGCGGTTTCCGTCTGAAGCGGCACCGTCGTCGCCACGACCGGAGCGAGCCCGCGGACGACGCCGCGAGCGACGACCGCGGAGGTGGTGGCCACGGCGGGAAGGCCGCAGCAGCGAGCGGCGGCACGGGTCTCGGCATCGCGCTCGGCGCCCTGCTCGACGGCGTCCCCGAGACCGCCGTGCAGGGCGTCAGCCTCACGGGCGGCGGATCGCTGAGCGTCGCGGTGCTCGTCGCCGTCGTCATCTCGAACTTCCCGGAGGGGATGTCGAGCACCGCCGACCTCAAGGGGTCAGGACGCGGCGCAGGGTACGTGTTCGGGCTCTGGTCGGGCATCGCCGTGGTCTGCGCGCTGTCGGCGGTCGGCGGGTACGCGCTCCTGGGCGGCGTGCCGGAGGGGGCCCAGTCGTTCGTGATGGCGTTCGCGGCAGGGGCGATCCTCGCGATGATCTGCGACACGATGATCCCGGAGGCGTTCCGGAAGGCGCAGACGCTGACCGGGCTGGTGACCGTGCTCGGCTTCGTCGCCAGCTACGCGGTGCACCAGGTCGGCTAGGCGCCCCTGGCCGTCCGTTCGTGCTGGCCGCCGACGTGCACGGCACCACGGTCGAGCGGCTCGGGCAGCATCTGCAGGCCGGTGCCGCTGTTCGCGGCGTTCGAGAGGACCGTCAGCCAGGCCTGGTTGACGACGGGAGGGCGGCTCCCCTCGAACTTGAAGCGGAGGCTGACCGTGGGGTAGATCCAGATCGTGCTGCGACCGTCCCCCGCCGAGGCGGGCTCCTTCCACGAGAAGGCGAAGCTCTCCTGGCGCCGGAGCTTGTTGATGACCACGATCTGCAGGTGCGCGAGGGTGCGGTCGTCCATGTGGATCTCAGCGGTGTTGCCGTCGTAGATCAGGTAGCCCACGGGGTGTCCTCTCGGTGGCGGTGGTTCCCTGCCGAGGCGACGTCCCAGAAGCGTCGACCATGGAGCACCAGTCGGGTCGGCCGCGCAGGGATCAGAACCCCACGGCAGTCGGCTGGGGGCCATGCTGCCACGACGGGACCGGTGCCGTACAGCCTCGGCCAGGGCTGGTCGGATCAGCCCTGGGCTGCTAGGCCGGGCGCCGACTCGCTCGGCGCGGGCGCGGCACGCTCGAGGATCCGCAAGGCCTCGGCCGAGCTGACCACCCAGCTGAGCGTGGCCGTGACGGTCGCCGTCGACTGCTCGCTGATCTCGTTGTCCAGGAAGTTGACGGACACCTTGCTGATCGTCTCGCTCTGCACGGGCACGGTCTTGAGCGCGTCGACGATCGCGCGGTCGTCGTAGGGGAGGTTGGAGATCGCCATGATGTCGGGTCCGATCGGTCTGGTCGCTCGTGGTCGTGGTCGTGGTCGCGTCGCTGCTCGTCCTCGTCGGCGTCGTCGTGGACTTCCGCGCGACCCTGCCGAGACTACGTCGCGACGTCGCTCGGCGACCGGTGCGGTCCCGCTCGGGCCGGGGCGCCGCGCTACGCGGCCAGCGTCACGGACGTGTCGGTCACGCCGGTCGCGGCCGCCGCCTCCTGCGCGACCTGCTCGGCCTCGACGACGACGGAGGACCCGGGATCGGGCGCGGGACCGGGGTCGGACACCTCGAGCCCCGCCGCGACGGCGCTCGCCCAGCCGCGGTGCATCGCGCTGAACGAGAAGGCCCGGCGCAGGGTCGTGCCGCCGAGGTCCCAGGAGGGGAAGCCCACGAACTCGACGCCGGCGAACTGGGCGGCGACCTGGCGCAGGGCGTCGTCGACGCGCCTCAGCTGCGAGCCGATCAGGCGGGCGGCGGCGGGCGAGAGGCCCTGGAACTGCGTCATGGGCGGCAGCCCCGCCAGCAGCACGGGCACCTCCCGGCCCGCGGCCGAGCGGACGCGTGCGACGAGACGACCGGCGGAGGCGACGATGTCCTCGCTCGCGGTGAGCTGGAGCACGTCGGGCACTCCGAGGGCGACGATGACGGCGTCGGCGTCGGCCGCAGCTGCGCCGAGCCGGGGGTGGTGCGCGGCCCGGCGGACGGTCATCAGGGGGTCGGCGATCGTCTTCCAGGAGCAGCCCCGACCGGTCCGGCCGGACCAGGCGCCCCCGAGCTGAGCCGGGAACGCCATGCCGTGCAGGAGCACTCCGTACCCCGACACGGCCAGGTCACCGACGACGAGGAGGCGGGCTGCGTCCGGGCCCGGCACGGACGCGACGGCCTCGTCCCGGGGGAACGGTGCCCGGCGGATCTTGACGCCGAGCACACCGAGGTGCAGAGCGAGGTAGGGGCGGGCGAACGTGAGCAGGGTCGCTGCTGTGCGGTCTCGGAGGGTGGTCATGGGCCGTCCTGGCGGTGCGGTGCCGGGATCCGTCCCGGTCGGTGGCGCGGTGGCGCTCGCCGACGGTACATGCAGCCGCATCTAGGGCGCCAGCGTCGGCCCCTGCCGTTGCGCCTTGCGGACAGACCGAGCGGTCTGCCCCGGCGCGACGGCTCAGCACAGCTCGGCACGGCTCGGGCCGGCCGGCCCGGGCCGACCGGGCACCCCGGAGTGGACGATGAACCCCGACCTGACGGGGTGCGTCGTCCACTTCGAGGTGCACGAGGAGGAGCGGGTCAGCTGCCGGTGGCGGACTCGTCGGCGGGGGCAGACGGAGCGTCCGTCGGCGGGGTGGGAGCGTCGGTCGGCGGCGTGGGGCGGTCGCCGCTGCCCGAGCCCTCCTCGCCGGGGGTCGGAGCGTCACCGGGCGCCGGAGCGTCGGCC
>NZ_CAUPYL010000157.1:0-6079 GCF_963515265.1 uncultured Frigoribacterium sp. | reverse complement strand
CGGGCCGTCGAGGGGGCCGCGCCACGTGTCGCCGCGGCCCAGGGGCAGCCACGGGTCGTCGTCGCCGGCCACGACGACCGAGTCCCCGACGGCACCCGTCGCCAGCAGCCGGCCGTCGAAGAGCAGGGTGTTCGGCGCACCTGCATCCGCGTCCCGGCCGTCACCGGCGCCGTCACCGGCGCCGTCGTTGCCGCCGCCGTCGACGAACGCGTGCACGGCGTCCTGCCCGGCGATGAGCTCGGGCGACGGAGGCGACACGAGCGCGACCCGGTCGGCCGCGAGCGGGCGGGCCCCGGCCTGGATGCGCAGCCAGAGCAGGGTCGAGAGGCTGTGGCAGACGACCGTCACGGGGCCGGAGCCGAGAGCGGCGTGCTCCGACCGGACCGCCGCCTCCCAGGCCGCGAGGTCGGGCTCGTCCGGCGAGGGCAGCTGCGGGTAGCGCACGGCGAGGCCACGCCCCCGCAGCTCGTCGGCGAGGAGGTGCTGCCAGTGGTCGGCAGGGCGCCTGTTCTGCCAGCCGTGCAGCAGCAGGAACCCGGGCGCGCTCGTCGTCATCCGCCGATCCTGCCCGAGCGGCGCCGACGGACGTGCCAGGCTCGACCCATGTCGTCACAGAGCGTCCCTCCCGGGTTCGTCGACGCGTGGGCCTTCGAGGGCGAGCCGACGCTGTCGGGCCCGGTGCCGGGGGGCTTCCACGTGACAGTCGTCTCACGGGTCGTCGGCCACGGCGTGGACGACGCACGGATCGCCGGTGACGCCGTGCTCGGCTGGCAGGTGCACCGGGGCTCCGGCTTCGTGGCTCTGCAGGTGCCCGACCGGGTCCGGGTCGGCGCGGTCAGCTCCTGGGCGATCCCGTTCGGGCCGCTGCGCCCCCGGGTCGCGTGCAAGGTCGTCCGGGTGCTCGACGACGAGCCCGTCGGCGACGACGCGGACGAGTCCGCCGACGAGCCCGCCGACGCACGCGGACCGGTGCGGCACGGCGGCGCGCCGGTGCTCCCCCGCTCGACGGGGTTCCTGCACGCGGCCCTGGTCGGCCACCCGCAGCGCGGCTGGGAGAGCTACCTCGTCACGCACCACCCCGACGACCGCGTCACCCTCGACATCCGCGTCGTCTGGCGCCCGGGAGCCTGGTGGATGCGTCTGGCGGGCCCGACGTCCGGGCTCGCGCTGCGCCTCCTGCTGCATCGCAACCTCCGCGCGCTCGACCCGGTCCTGCGGCGCTGAGCCCCGGCCCGCGCCGGGGTGCGAGACTGGTCGCCCACCGTCCCGCACCTCCTGCCCCGGCAGCGCTGCGGCGCGGACACCGACGAGGAGGCGCATGGCCGTCACACGCACCCGCGCGCGCAGGCGAGGCCGCGACGAGTCCAGCACCCGCGTGCGCGTCAGCCGGGTCGAGCGCGGCGAGCTCTGGGTGCGGGTGAGCACCATCGGCACGACCGGCGATCGCCCGTTCGTGCTCGTCCCCGGCATCGGGGTCTCGTCCGACTACTTCGAGCGGCTGGCCCCGAACCTCAACTCGTTCGGCCCCGTGCACGCCCTCGACCTGCCGGGCTTCGCAGGCGTGACGCATCCCCGCAAGGCCCTGACGATCCGCCAGTTCGCCGACCTCGTGGGCGCCGCCATCGACGACCTCGGGCTCAAGGACCCGATCGTGGTCGGGCACTCCATGGGCACCCAGATCGTCACCGACCTCGCGGCCCGCCGCCCCGAGCTGTCGACGCTCGTGTTGATCGGCCCCGTCGTGAACCCCGCCGAGCGGCGCGTGACGGTCGCCGCGCGGCGGTTCCTGCAGGCCGCCTGGCACGAGCCCGGCCGGGTCAAGGTGCTCGCCCTGCGGGCCTACCTCGTCTGCGGGGTGCACTGGTTCTCGCAGGTGCTGCCGAAGATGATGACCTACCCGATCGAGCAGCAGCTGCCGAAGGTGCGCGCGCACACCCTCGTCATCCGCGGCGAGCACGACGCGGTCGCGCCGCGCAGCTGGGTCGAGCAGATCGGACGGCTCGTGCCGTCGTCGCGGCTCTGGGAGATGCCCGGCGCGGCCCACTCCGTCATGCACGCCCACGCGGAGGAGGTGGCGCGGCTCTGCGTCGAGCACGCCGAGCAGCCCCCGCGGCCCGGCGAGGGCGATGAGCTGCAGCACTACGCGGACGCCGGCGACGGCACCGAGCGGGGCGAGTTCGACTTCACCCCGGAGGAGGCAGCCAAGGCGGTGCTGGCCACCGTCCGCGAAGGCGTCGCCATCGCCCGTGGCGACGACGCCGCCGTCGGCGAGGCCAAGTCCGAGCACGCGGAGGCGATGCTCGCCGCCCACGACCGCGCCGAGCGACGCCGGGCCGACGAGGACGAGGCGGCGGGCGCCTAGCCCCCGCCCGTCACCGTCAGGACGATCAGCGCGACGTTCAGCGCGATGACGACCGCGATCGCCGCCCACGCGGCGACGCGCGTGCCGGTCGCGTTCCGCCCCGTGCCCATCAGGCGGGCGTCGCTGGTCACCACGACGAGCGGGACGAGGGCGAACGCGATCCCGAAGCTCAGCACCACCTGGCTCAGCACCAGCAGCCAGGTCGGGCTGACGCCCGTCGCGAGCAGCACCAGGGCAGGCACGAGCGTGACGACGCGGCGCACGAACAGGGGCACCCGTACCTTCAGCAGCCCGTGCATGATCTCGGCGCCGGCCATCGAGCCGATCGAGGTCGAGGCGAGGCCCGACGCGAGCAGCCCCACGGCGAAGAGCACGCCCACGACCGGCCCGAGGGCGTCGCGGATGGCGTCGTGAGCACCCGGGATGGTGTCGGTGCCGGTTCGGCCGGGCAGCGTCGAGGCGGCCAGCACGAGCATCGAGATGTTGACCCCGCCGGCGACGACGAGCGCCAGCACGACGTCCCATCGCGTGGCCCGCAGCACCCGACGACGGTCGTCGCCCTCGGTGACGGTGCCGTGGTGGTCGCGCACGAGGGCGGAGTGCAGGTAGACGGCGTGCGGCATCACGGTCGCCCCCAGCATGGAGGCGGCCAGCAGCACCGACTGCGCCCCCTCGAAGCGCGGCACGAGCCCCTCGAGCATGCCCGGGCCCGACTGCGGCGAGAAGAACAGGCCGGCGCAGAACCCGACGGTGAGGATGGCCAGCATCCCGATGATGACCGACTGGAACACGTGGCCCCCGCGGTACTGCGTCAGCATCAGCAGTCCGAGCGACACGGCGCCCGTGATCAGGCCGCCGACGACGAGGGGGACGCCGAAGAGCAACTGCAGCGCCAGTGCCCCGCCGATGATCTCGGCGACGTCGGTGGCCGCCGCGACGACCTCGGCCTGGCCCCAGTACGCCAGCCGGGCGGGGCGAGGGAGCCGGTGGCCCATCACCTCGGGCAGCGACTGCCCCGTGACCACGCCGAGCTTGGCCGACAGGTACTGCACGAGCACCGCGATCGCGTTCGCGGCGACCAGCACCCACAGCAGCAGGTACTGGAACTGGGCGCCGGCGGTCAGGTTGGCCGCGACGTTGCCCGGGTCGACGTACGCGATCGCGGCGACGAACGCCGGGCCGAGCAGGGTGCCGCGCGGCCTCGGGTGCGGGCGCCGTGCCGGTCGACGGTCGGGCGCCTCCTGCACGGCGGGGCCGGGGGGTCGTGACGTCGCCATGCCTCGACCCTACACAGGTTTCGGTTCGCCGAACTTTCACTTGCTGCACCTCGAAAGGCACGTGTCCGGTCTCGCGCCGAGGGGGCACGGAGGAGGCGGGGCCGGGTAACGCGAGGAGCCCCGCCCCGCAGACGCGGCACGGGGCTCCTGTCCCGGCGTCGAGGCGCCGACGCGGGTGTTCCTGCCCGGCTACTCGGTCGCGACGGTGATCTTCGCGACGCCGACGAGCATCTGGTCCTGGACAGCGTCGGTGTCGAACGTGGCGTTCAGCAGGGCGGCGGCGTCGGGGCTGACGTGCACGGTCGTGCCCTCGAGCACTGCGTTGGCACCCTCCATCTGGAGGGGCTCCAGGGTGCCGCCCCAGAGGGTGAACAGGTAGGCGTCCTGCGCCGCGATCGTCCCGTTCGCGGTGACGGTGCCGTAGAGCTTGCTCTCGCCCGGGTCGATGCGGAAGTCGCTCAGCTCGACGACGGTGCCGTCGGCGGCCGTCAGCGACAGGCCCGAGTCGTCGTGGTCGATGTTGCCCTGCACGTAGGGGCGCACGTCGCCCTCGGGGTCGTAGTAGGTCACGTTGCCGCCCGTGATCGGGAACGAGAACGTGCCGTCGGTGAACGTCGCGGTCCCGACGACCCCGGGGGTGAGGCCGAGGGTGCCGAGCGCGTCGACGAACGAGGCGTCGACGGCGACCTGGGTGTCCACGCCGCCCGTGAGCGCCGGGATCGTCGCCAGGGGCTCCTCCGTCGACTCCTCGGCGGGCTCGGTCGCGTTGACGGGGTGCGTCGGCGCGGTGTTGTTGCTCTCCGAGTCGGAGGTGGACGAGCACGCCGCGAGGCCGAGCACGAGGGTGCCCGCGGCGACGACGGCGAGGGTGCTGCGGACGAGGGAGGAGCGGTCGATGAGGTGCATGAGGGTCCTTTGCGTGTCGCTGCCCGTGTCGTCGCTGCTGCGCGGCGTCGCGGGCCGGTGTCGGTGGTTCGGTGCGTCGGTGGTTCGGCTCGGGGGCCCTGCCGGATTGCCGGACCCGCTCACGACGGGGCCCGACGGCGACCTGCCGCCGTCGGGACCCGAGGGGATCAGACCTGGTGGTCGGGCACGAAGCGATCGACCTTGCGGTGCCAGCGCTGTCCGAGGAGGCCGCCGAGGACGGCCCCGACGAAGCTCAGCACCACGAGGAGGCCCAGGAACACGAACGACTCGACCGAGGTCGACGACATGTCGTCCAGGGAGGGGATCATCGGGTTCGGCGCGGACTGATCGCCGGCCTGGACGCCGACGACGGCGCCGATCACCCCGACGACGATCGTGATGACGAGGCCCCACAGCCAGGTGGCCAGGCCCTGCTTGAAGCCGGAGAACCGGGCGACGCGCGACGCCGTGAACCCGCCGACGAAGTACCCGGCGAAGACGATCACGAGGACGACGATCCCGGTCGTGATCGAGAGGACCTCGGCGTTCTCGCCCAGGTAGCCGCGGAAGCCCCCCGAGCCTGAGCCGGACGAGGCGGCGACGACGGCGGACGCGATCGCGGCGAAGACGACGAACACGGAGACTCCGAAGCCCGTCGCGGCCAACCAGCCGAGGAGGCCGGCGCCGAAGCGGATGCCGGAGAACTCCTGCTTCTGCTCCGTGAGCAGCTCGCGGCGGAGCGCCACGGGGTCCGCGGTCTCGGCCACCAGCGGATAGGCCTGCGAACCGGTGGCCGGACCGGCGCCCGGACGACCTGCCACACGACCGTCGTCGGTGCGCCACGAGGAGGTGGGGGCGTCGTCGCCGCGGCCGGGCGTCGCCACGGGGGCGACCACGGTCGGCGAGTCGTCGCGTCGGTCACCGTCGTCCGCGGCGTCGCCGTCGACCCGTGAGCCGTCGTCGCCGGGGGCACGGTGGGCCTCGGCGGCGCGGAGGGCGTCGTCGTCGTGGAGGGGACGGCCGGAGTCGTCCTGGGGCGAGGCGGACCAGGCGCGCGACGCGGGGGGCGTCGGCGCGACGACGGGCGGGACGACCCGGGCCTCGTCGTCACGACGGTCGGCGTCGTCCGCGCGGTCGGCGTCGTCACGACGGTCGGCGTCGTCCGCGCGGTCGGCGTCGTCACGACGGTCAGCGTCGTCACGACGGTCGGCGCGGTCGTCGTCCCGCAGGTCGGCATCGTCGCGGGGCGCGGGCTCGACGCGATCGTGGAGGACCTCGGTGTCCGAGTGGTCGGACGACGCACGCTCGTCGGAGCCCGTGTCGCTCGCCCGGTCGGCGGGGCCGTCGCCGAACGCGACGGCGGGCGGCGCGGCCGGACCCGTCGACGAGTCAGGAGACGCGGTCGACGTGTCGTCAGCGCGACGCTCCGCAGCGCCGTCGCGGTCGCCCGTTCCTGAGTCGTCGACGCGGTCCTCGGGTGCGACGGCGGGCTCGGCGGGCCCGTCGGACGGGGCGCCGAAGTCGACGGCGGGGC
>NZ_CAUPYL010000156.1:0-6084 GCF_963515265.1 uncultured Frigoribacterium sp. | reverse complement strand
TAGTATGTCTGGTGGGATGGGTTAGGTGTATATGTGACCGCACGCGGGGCACGCGACGCACGCGGGGCACGCGACGCGCGCGTGGCGCGCGGCCTCAGCCCCGGTCGCTCCGCGCCAGCGCCCCGAGCTGCTCGTTGTAGGCGGCCAGCTCGGCGTCGCCGTCGCGGTCGGCCTGGCGGTCCTTGCGCTTGGCCTCGCGGCCGTCGCTGCGGCTCCACATGATCGCGACGATGATCGCCATCGTGACGGTCGGGATCTCGCCGACGCTCCAGGCGATGCCGCCGGCGGCGTACTGGTCCTGCATCGGGGTCGGCCCCCAGGTGCGACCCATCGCGCCGTACCAGTCGGCCAGGAACAACCCCGTCGCCGTCATGATGCCGATGCCGAAGAACGCGTGGAACCCCATGGTCGCCAGCAGCACGACGAGCCGCATCGGGTACGGCAGGCGCCCCTTGACGGGGTCGATGCCGATCATCGACTGCACGAAGAGGTACCCGACGATCAGGAAGTGCACGATCATCCAGTAGTGGCCGAGGTGCGTCGTCGTCGCCCAGCTGAAGAGCGACGTGTAGTAGAAGACGAAGAGCGAGCCGGCGAAGAGCACGGCGGCGACGATCGGGTTGCTGATGACGTGCGCGTAGCCCGAGTGCACGAGGATCATGATCCACTCGCGCGGCCCCCGGGTGCCGTCGGTCCGCTTGCGGATGGCGCGCAGGGCGAGCGTGGCCGGCGCTCCCGGCACCAGCAGCAGCGGGATCACCATGCCGAGCACCATGTGCGACAGCATGTGCGCGCTGAACAGGTACGGCTCGTAGACGTTGGGGGCGCCGCTCGTCACGTAGAAGAGCACGAGCAGCCCGGCGACCCACGAGGCCGTGCGGCCGAGCGACCAGCCGTCGCCGCGACGGCGCAGCCGCACGACGCCTGCGATGTAGAAGAAGATGCCGAAGGCGCAGACGAGGGCCCACAGCAGGTCGACGTTCCACTCCGTCAGGTAGCGGATCGGCGTGAGCTCGCGCGGCAGCGCCTCCTCCGTGAGGATCTCGGCAGGGGTCGGGGCGGCGAGGTCGCTGGCCGCCACCTCCTCGACCGGGGTCGCCGTGCGGGCGAGCGCCGACGCGACGCCGGAGGCCAGGCCCATGAAGGCGAGCTCCGCCGCGACGAACCACCAGAAGAAGCGGGCGGTCCTGGCCGGCTGCGTCTCCATCCGCCTGACCAGGTACTGCCGCTGCACGACGCCGAACAGCCCGAGCGCGACCAGGGAGAAGGTCTTCACCAGCACGAGCACGCCGTAGCCCGTGGACAGTGCCGCCCAGTCGCCGATGCGCAGCGCGGCGCTGCCGACGCCCGAGACGGCCACGACGACGAAGCAGATGATCGCGATGGTCGAGTAGCGGGCGAGGACGACGCCGATGCGGCCCTTCTCGAGCGTGCTCCGCAGCAGCACGAGCGCGACGAGCCCGCCCAGCCACACGGACGCGCCCTCGAGGTGCAGCGCGAGGTCGGTGACGGCCGCGTCGTGTCCGCTCGAGCCCGCGGCGTGGCCCTGCTGGGCGAGGGGGATGAGCCCGCCGCCCGCGAGGACGGTGAGGGCGACGAGCGCCCAGATGTTCCGCAGCACGAAGCTGAGCACGGTGACCGCCGCCGCGATGAGGGTCGTGATGAGCCAGGCGCGGCCCAGCTCGGTGTCGGTGAGGAAGAACGCGAGCGTGCGGCCGAACTGCTCGTCGAGGGTGACGGGCACGTTGGCGACGCTGAGGAACGTGAAGAAGCTGGTGGCCGCGGAGGCGACGGTCCAGAACCCGGCAGCGCCCGCCGCGATGTCCATGGCCCGCTCGAACTCGGGCCGGTCGCGTGAGAGGGCGAAGCAGGTGAGGAACAGCGTGCCGATCGTGACGGCCGCGCCGATGTTGCCCAGCATCTTGGCCATCGGCAGCCCGTAGCGCACGACCTGCCCGGGGTCGACGACGAGCGGCGCGTCGGCGGCGCCGCCGAACTTCAGGGCGGCGACGAGGGCCGCGAACGCGACGACCACGAGCAGTGCGGGCCCGGCCGTGCGGGAGAGTCTGGGCATCGCACCCATGCTAGGTCGCCCCGACTGGGAGCGGGAGCGGTCCGCTCGCCGCCGAGCGACCTGCGCCGCCCTGCCCTGCCGCCCCCGCTCCCGCCACCGCTCCTCCTTCATTCAGGACGATCGGACCTGCGTTGCGCATCGGGGGGAGGCGGACTCCTGATTCGTGCACGATCCAGGATGCGCAGACGACGGCTTCCTGAATCCTGCGAGCAGGAGGCACCGCGGGCAGGAGGCACTGCGGGCAGGAGGCACTGGGGCAGGAGGCACCGCGGGCCCCGCGAACGCGAGAGAGGGCGGCGACCGAAGTCGCCGCCCTCTCCCGGGTGCTTCGTGAGAAGCGGAGGACTACTTGACCGCAGCCTTGAGCTTGCTGCCGGCGCTGACCTTGACCGAGTCGCTCGCGGCGATCTCGAGGGCCTCGCCCGTCTGCGGGTTGCGACCCGTGCGGGCGGCGCGGTGCGTCTTCTCGAAGGCGATCCATCCGGGGATGGTGACCTTCGTGCCGTCGGCGACCGACTTCGACACGACGGAGAAGAAAGCGTCGACGACGCCGCTGACGGCGGCCTGGCTCTGGCCGGACTCGGAAGCGACAGCTGCGACGAGCTCGGTGCGGTTCAGTGACTTGTCAGCCATGTGGTGTCCTCCTCGGACTTCGTTCGGTGAGACATGGCACGGCGTTCACCGTGCCTGTTCGGATCAGACGGCAGGGCCGAGGGCCCTCCGCCCGTGTAGCTCAGCCCCGGGGCCGAGGCCCCGGGCTGTCCAGCTCAGACCCGGGGCCGAGGCCCCGGGAAACGGCTCGAACCTACCAGGAAGACTTCGTGATGCCCGGAAGCTCACCACGGTGAGCCATGTCGCGGAAGCGCACACGGCTGATGCCGTACTCCTTGAGGTGACCGCGGGGGCGACCGTCGATCGCGTCGCGGTTGCGGAGGCGGACCGGCGACGCGTCGCGCGGCAGCTTCTGCAGGCCGAGGCGAGCGGCCTCGCGGCTCTCGTCGGTGCCGGCCGGGTCGACCAGGGCCTTCTTCAGCTCGAGGCGCTTCTCGGCGTAGCGCGCGACGATGACGGCACGCTGGTCGTTCTTGGCGATCTTGCTCTTCTTGGCCATGCTTAGCGCTCCTCGCGGAATTCGACGTGCTTGCGGATGACCGGGTCGTACTTCTTGAGAACCAGGCGGTCGGGGTTGTTGCGACGGTTCTTCTTGGTCACGTACGTGAAACCGGTGCCCGCCGTCGAGCGGAGCTTGATGATGGGACGGACGTCCTGCTGACGAGCCATTAGATCTTCTCCCCACGAGCGAGCAGGTCCTTGACGACCGACTCGATGCCACGAGCGTCGATGACCTTGATGCCCTTGGCGCTGAGCTGGAGGGTCACCTTCCGGCGCAGGGACGGCACGTAGTACGTCTTCTTCTGGATGTTCGGGTCGAAACGGCGCTTGGTGCGTCGGTGCGAGTGCGAGATGTTGTGGCCGAAACCAGGAATGGCTCCGGTCACCTGGCAGGTTGCTGCCATGATTTCCTCCGTAGGTACCGTAGGAGCTCACCGTCCGAGGACGGCGACCCCTACCCAAGGTCACTTGTCGGCGCGCGTCACCCCGCTCGGTCCGCATGACGGGCCGTGGTGCTCGGGGATCGGTGCACATGGGCGCAGAGAGCGCCCAACCAAAGGAAGAGCTTACGCGACACGCCCGACCCGGGTCAACTGCAGGCCCCGAGGGCTGCGGGCCCAGGAGGCGCGACGCACCGAGCCCGGGAGGTGCGGCTCAGCCGGCAGCGCCGCCGCGCGTCACGGCAGGGTCGCGTCCCGCGGCCTTCTCGGCCGTGCACGCCGCGCAGGTGCCGAACACGTCGACGATGTGCTGCGCCTCGGTGAAGCCGTGCTGGGCGGCGACCTGGCGGGCCCAGGTCTCGACCGCGGCGGCCTCGATCTCGACCGTGGTGCCGCAGGTGCGGCAGATGAGGTGGTGGTGGTGCGTGCCCGGCGTGCAGGCGCGGTAGAGGCTCTCGCCCTCCTGCTGCAGCGAGTCGGCGGCGCCGTCGGTGGCGAGGTCCGCGAGCGCGCGGTAGACGGTGGCGAGCCCGATCGGCGACCCCGTCTCGCGGAGCTGCCCGTGCAGCGACTGGGCGCTGACGAAGCCCTCGCTGCGGCCGAGCGCCTCGCGCACGGCCTCGCGCTGCCACGTGTTCCGCTTGGCTACCACTGCGCACCTCCGTGCCTCGGTCGTGCAGGTCCGACCACGTCAGGCCTCCTTCGTCGTCGTCGAGGCTACCGGGGCGGCCTGGGGGCGACCGGGGGCGCCTCCTCGGCCCTCCCGCCCGCCTCCTCGGCCTGTCCGCCCGCCTCCTCGGCTCTCCCGTCGCCCGCCGACGACGCGGCAGACGAGCCAGATCAGGAACGAGATGGTCGTGACGTACGGGCTGATCGGCAGGCCGCCGCCGAGCGCCAGCAGGATGCCGCCCACCACGGACACGACCGCGAACACGACGCTGAGCACGGGCACGAGGCGCGGGTCGACGGTGAGCCGCAGGGCCGCCGCCGCCGGGGTGACCAGCAGCGCGAGCACGAGCAGGGCGCCCACGATCTGCACCGAGACCGCCACCGCGAGGCCGAGCACGAGCATGAAGACGAGGCCGAGCGCCCGCACCGGGATGCCCGCCGCCGCCGCGACGTCGGGGTCGACGCTGGCGAACGTCAACGGTCGCCAGATCACGAGCAGCACCACGATCACGACGGCCGAGATGGCGATGAGCCAGCCCAGCTGCGGGTTGTCGACCGACACGATCTGACCGGTGAGCAGGCCGAACTTGTTCGCCGACCGCCCCCGGTACAGGGCGAGGAACAGGATGCCGAGGCCGAGCCCGGCGGGCATGAGCACCGCGATGATCGAGTTCCGCTCGCGCGCCCGCGACCCGAGCAGGCCGATGAGCAGGGCGGCGACGACGCTGCCCACGACCGAGCCGCCCACGACGTTCGCGCCGATCAGCAGGGCCGCCGAGGCCCCGGCGAACGAGAGCTCGCTGATGCCGTGCACGGCGAAGGGCAGGTTGCGGGTGATGACGAACGGCCCGATGAGCCCGCCGACGAGGCCCAGCACGGCGCCCGCGATGATCGAGTTGCGCACCAGCACGACGAGCTCGCCGAAGTCCTGGAACGAGAACAGCTGGGTCCAGAGGTCGGTCACCGCACGAGTCCTTCGTCGTCGTCGTGCTCGTCGGCGTGGTGGTCGTCGTGCCCCTGGCCGCCGACGATCACGATGCGCCCCATGGTGCGCACCACGTCGACGGGCGTGCCGTAGAGCTCGCTGAGCACGGGCGCCTGCAGCACCTCGTCGGGAGTGCCGACGCGGAACTTGCCGCCGGCCAGGTAGAGCACCCGGTCGACGACGTCGAGGATCGGGTTCACGTCGTGGGTCACGAACACGACGGCCGCCCCGCGCGCGCGTCGCTGGCGGTCGATCAGCTCCGTGACCCCGCGCTGGTGCCGCAGGTCGAGCGAGATCAGGGGCTCGTCGCAGAGCAGCAGGGCGGGCTCGGCCGCGAGGGCCTGGCCCACGCGGGCGCGCTGCTGCTCGCCGCCCGACAGGCTGGCCACGGGGGCCGAGGCGAACGAGGAGGCGCCCACCTCGTCGACGAGGGCGTCGATCGTCGCGCGCTCGACGGCCGACTCGCGGCGCAGGCCCCAGCGGTGCCCGGTGACGCCGAGCGCGATCATGTCGCGGGTCCGCAGCGGGGTGCCCGCCTCCATCAGCCGCTGCTGCGGCACGTACCCGATGCGGCGGTGGCCGCGGCCGACCGGACGGCCGAGGAACTCGAGGGTGCCCTCGGTGAGCTGCTGCTGGCCGAGCACGGCGCGCAGCAGCGTGGTCTTGCCCGCGCCGTTGGGCCCGAGCACGGCGAGGAACTCGCCCGGGGCCACGTCGAGGTCGAGCCCCGACCAGAGCGTGCGGTCGCCGAACGACACGCCCGCGCCGCGCAGGCGCAGCACGGCGTCGCCGCCGCCCCCGGC
>NZ_CAUPYL010000155.1:0-6088 GCF_963515265.1 uncultured Frigoribacterium sp. | reverse complement strand
GCTCTCGCACCCGGATATCCCCGCATTGCGGCCCCGCCGGTCGGCATTTGCCGACCCGGGCGAAGGAGGCGCGGGCCGAACAGCGCGGGACGCCGCAGAACCCGACCGAACGAGCCCGGATCGCGCTCTCGCACCCGGATATCCCCGCATTGCGGCCCCGCCGGTCGGCATTTGCCGACGGAGGGACCGGGCGGCGGCAGCGGCAGCGGCGGCAGCCGCGCGGAGCGGCGGCTACTCGACGAGGGCGTCCTCGTCGGCGCGGTGGATCGTGATCGTGCCGAGCGCCTCGAGCTCGCGGATGGCACGCACCACCTCGGCCCGCGCCTCCTCGACCTGCGACTTGCGGACGGGGCCCATCGACTGCAGCTCGTCGTCGAGCAGCTCGCGGTTGCGCTCCGAGACGTTGCCGCGGATGACCTCGACGACGGCGGCGAGCGCCCCCTTCATCGCGGTCGCGAGCACGGCGGCGTCGATCCCGCGGAGCACCTGCTGGATGTCGCGCGACTCGAGCTTGACGATGTCCTCGAAGGTGAGCATCCGCGAGCGGACCTCCTCGGCGAGCTCGGGGTCGCGTTCGTCGAGGCCGTCGAGCAGCGCGCGCTCGGTGGCGCTGTCGCTGCGGTTGATGATCTCGACGAGGGGCTGGATGCCTCCCACGACCTCGACCTGCTCGCGCGGCGCGACGACGGCGCCGGCACGCACCTTGAGCGTGGTCGCGACGATGCCGACGGCCTCGGGCGTGGCGGTGCCCATCGTGGCGATGGCCTGCGCGACGTCGGTGCGGGCGGCGACGTCGAGGCCGGCGAGCACGGCCGAGGCCTGCTGCGGCCGCAGGTGCGCGAGCACGAGGGCGATGGTCTGCGGCAGCTCGCCGTCGAGCAGGGTGATGACCTGGCCGGGGTCGGCCTCGTCGAGGAACTCGAAGCTCTTGCCCATCGCGTTCGAGGCGAGCCGCTCCATGACGCCGGCGGCGCGCTCCGAGCCGAACGACGCCTCGAGCAGGCCGACGGCGACGTCGTGCCCGCCGCGGCGCTGGTAGCGGCCCGAGCGGGTCAGGTCGTGGAACTCGGCCACGGCGGACTCGGCCACGGCGGGGTCGACGCGGCGCAGCTTGACGATCTCGGCCGTGATCTCCTCGGCCTCCTCCTCGCTGAACTGCTTCATGACGACGGCGGCGTGCGCCTGCTCCATCTGCATGAGGATGACCGCGACCTTCTGCGGCCCCGTCAGCGCCGGGCGCGCGGCAGGTGCACCGAACGCGGCGGGCACCCCGAACGCCTGCGTCGGGGTCAGGTCCGCAGCGGACGCGGTCGCGCTCACGACTGGACCCGCTCGTCCATCAGGCCGCGCAGCAGCTCGGCGGTCTTCTCGGGGTCGCGCTCGGCGAGGGCGTCGATCTCGGCGCGGCGGCGCTCGGCCGACACGTACTCGGGCGAGGGCTCGGGCGCCGCGACCGGCAGGGCCACGGTGGCGGCCTCGTCGGCGAGCAGCTGACGGCGGGAGGCGGCGCCCGCGTCGTCGAGGTCGAGCCGCATGGTCGCGTCCCAGGTCTGGGCGGCGTTGCCGGCCGCGAGCTCGCCGAGGTCGACGTCCTCCCGGTCGTGCCGCTTGTTCTTCTTCGCGAAGACGACCAGGCCGACGATCAGCGCGATCACGATGAGGGCGACGATGCCGACGGTGCGGATCGTGCCCCACATCGCCTCGGAGGCGGCGGCCGCGTCGGCCGCGGCGAGCGCCGCCTTCGCGGCCTCGGCGCCCTCCGTGTCGAAGTCGACCAGGGCGACCTCGACCGCGTCGCCGCGCGCCGTGTCGATCCCCGCGGCGTTCCGCACGAGGTCGTTGATGCTCTGCATGTTGACGCCGGAGGCCGCGTTCGCGTCCAGGGCGACCGACACGGTCTGCCGGCTGACGCCTCCTGCGGGCACGCTCATCGTCTCGGTGACCTTGTCGACGGCGTTGTTCTTCGTGGCCGACTCGTTGACGTAGCCGTCGTCGCCGGTCGCGGTGGGGGTGCCGGCCGCGTCGGTGCCCGTGCCGGTGCCGTTCGGCACGGCGATGTTGTCGGGGCCGAGCACGCCGGTCGCACCGGCGCCGCCCGCTCCCCCGGAGCCCGCGCCGTACTGCTCGGTGGTGCTCGACTCGTTGAGGGCGATGGGGCCGCTGGTGGGCTGCGCGAACGACTCGGTGACCTTCGTGCCCGAGCTCTGATCGAGGTCGGCGGCGACGATGACCGACGACTTGCCGGGGCCGACGACCTTGTCGAGCATCGTCTGCACGGCGGTCTGGACCTTCGACTCGTAGTCGCCGGCCTGGTCGCCGGCGCCGCCGACGGCCCCGGTGCCGACCTGTGAGAGCACGGCGCCGGTCGAGTCGGTGACGGCGACGTCGGTCGTCGCCATGCCCTCGACGGAGGCGCTGGTCAGGTTGACGATCGCCTGCACCTGCTTGCTGGTGAGGGTCACGCCGCCCTGCGTCTCGACGAACACCGACGCGGTGGGGTCCTGCTGCTCCGCGACGAAGACGGACTCCTCGGGGATCGCGAGCTGCACGGTGGCGGTCTTCACGCCGTCCATCGCCGAGATGGTCTTGGCGAGCTCGCCCTCGATGGCGCGCTTGTAGGTGACGTCCTGCTGGAACTCGGACGAGGTGACGCCCATGGTGTCGAGCAGCGAGTAGCCGCCCTGGCCGCCGGTCGAGGGCAGGCCTGCCGCGGCGGCGGTGAGGCGCTCCTGGTAGACGTGCTCCTCGGGCACGAGGATCGTGCCGCCGCCCGCGGTCAGCTCGTAGGGCACCCCGTCGGCCTTGAGCTGCTCGACGATGGCGCTCGCGTCGGCGGGCTCGATGCCGCTGAACAGCGGCGAGTAGCTCGGCTTCGTCAGCCAGCTCACGAGGGCGACCGTGCCGAGCACGAGCGCGGCGATCATGATCACCGCGATGGTCTTCTGGGCGACGGAGAAGCCGCCCATCGTCGCCCGCATCCGGGCGAGGGAGTTCTGCACTGCGGTCGGCATCAGGCCTGCATCCTCATGATCTCGGTGAAGGCGTCGACGCCCTTGTTGCGGACGGCGGCGACGAGCTCGAGCGTCACCTGGGCACGGGTGGCCGCGATGGTCGCGTCGTGGATGTCGGTGAGGTCGCCGGTGACGGCCTTCACGGCGAGCGTCTTCGACTGGCTCTGCAGCTGCTGCAGGCCCTCGACCGCGCCGACCATGCTCGACCCGAAGGCGGCACCGGAGGCGCTGGCCGCGCCGGTGGTCCCGGTGACGGACGACGCGCCTCCTGCGCCGCCGACCGCGCCGCCCTCGAGCAGTGCGGACACGTCGGCGTAGCCCGTGGGCGCCACGGCCCCGATCGCGGGGACTCCTCCGACCGGCATCAGCCGCGGCCGATCTGGAGAGCGGCCTCGTAGGCGGTCTTGGCGCGGTCGACCACGGCGGCGTTCGCCTGGTAGCCGCGCTGGGCCATGATCAGGTCGGCCATCTGGGCTCCCAGGTCGATGTCGGGCATGCGCACGTATCCCTCGGCGTCGGCGAGCGGGTGGTCGGGCAGGTAGGTGACGCGGCCGGCCTCGCTGCCGTAGCGGTCGGCCTTGACGAAGACGCCGCTGGTGCCGGCGCCCTCCTGGACCTCGACGTAGCGGGCCTGGAACGCGGTGTCGTCCATCGACTTGACCGTGTTGACGTTGGCGATGTTGTCGGAGACGGCGTCGAGCCACTTGCGGTGCACGGTCAGGCCGGTGCTCGCGATGCCGATCGCGTCGAAGGCGGTCATCAGTTGGTCCTGAACGCGGCGCGGACGCTGGTCAGCTCGCCGTTCATCGCCTGGGTGGCGAACTGGTACCGGAGCACGGTGTCGATGTTCGACAGGGTCTCGGTGTCGAGGTTGACGTTGTTGCCGTCGAGTCGCGTCGGCTCGAGCGAGCGCTGCGTCGTGGCCTGCACGTGGCCGGCCCCCTGCGCGGCGCCGCCCTGGGCGACGGACCGGCCGAGCGCCTCCTCGAACTGCACGCGCTTGGCCTGGTAGCCGGGCGTGTTCACGTTCGAGATGTTGGCGGCGATGGTCTTCTGGCGCAGCGAGAGACCGTCCAGGGCGCTCTGCAGCGCCGCCTGGGTCACGGATTCGATCGGCATGGTGCCCGTCCGGGGGTGTGGTGTGGTCTGGGGGCCGATCCGTGGCCGAGGGGTCGAGCGATCCGTGCTCAGGGCGCTCTATCGGCGCGGGCCGGGGGTGCGTAAGGCCGCGCGGGGCACGTGCCCCCGGAGTGGGGGCGCGGTGCGACACGGGGGCGTGAGCGACACTGGGGTCGTGAGCGACGACGACGCGTGGCCCGACGGGCTGGACGACGCCCGACGCCTCTTCGGCACCGCCGACGGGGTCGAGCCGGCCACCGTCGACGGCGACGTGGACGACGCCGACCGGGTGCGTCACGTGCTGGGCCGCTCGCTCGGCGGCGTCGTGGGGCTCGTCGTGCTGGGGATGGTCGCGGCTGTCGTCGTCGTGGTCGTGGTCGTGCCGCTCCTCCTGTGGCCGCTCGGCGCGTGGATCGCGTTCCTGCGGCCGCCGCCCCTCGAGCTGCCGTCGCTCTGGTGGTTCCGGTGACCGTCGCGCGGCCGTCGGTCGCCGTGCTCGTCCTCGCGAGCTGAGACTCGCCCCGGCCCGCCGGCCGCCTGCGGTGCGCACGTCCTGTCGTCCCGCGACGAGACTGGGGGCATGACCAAGACGATCGGCATCTTCCTGTTCGACCAGTACGAGGAGCTCGACGCGATCGGCCCCTGGGAGGTGCTCTCGTACTGGACGAAGGCGCACCCCGGCGACGGCTGGGAAGTGATCACGTTCGGCGACGCGCCCGGCCCGGTCACCGCGGCGAAGGGCCTCCGCGTGCTGCCCGACACGACGATCGACGACCTGCCGCCGCTCGACGTGCTGATCTACCCGGGCGGCAAGGGCACCCGCGCCCACCTCGACGACGAGGAGCGCCTCGAGTGGGTGCGGCAGCAGGCAGAGACGGTGCCGCTGATGACGAGCGTGTGCACGGGCGCCCTCGTCTACGCCGCGGCGGGCCTGCTCACCGGGCGTGCCGCGACGACGCACTGGGGCTCGACGGTGCTGCTCGGCAGCCTCGACCCGACGATCGACGTGCGCGAGGACGAGCGCTTCGTCGACGACGGCGACGTCATCACGTCGGCGGGCGTCAGCGCCGGGATCGACATGGCGCTGCACCTCGTCATGCGCCTGGGAGGTGCGGCGCGAGCCAAGCAGGTCCGTCGCGGCATCGAGTACGTCCCCCAGCCGCCCGTGTGACCTCGCGTGTTGCCGGTCGGCGGGGTCTCGCGTGCCTCAGAGGCCCGCGAAGTGGCAACTCGAGGGTCAGCGGCGCTGGTAGCGGTGCTCGGGCCGGCCGGTCGCGCCGTAGCGCAGCTGCATCGCGAGCTGCCCGTCGGCGCTGAGCTGCGCGAGGTAGCGCTGCGCGGTCGCGCGGCTGACGCCGACCTGGTCGGCCACCTCCGAGGCCGAGACCTCGACGGAGGAGGCGACCACCGCCTCCAGCACGGCCTGTTCCGTCGCCGAGCGCGACCGGGAGGAGGCGCGCGCGTCTCCCGAGTGGAGGATGCGCTGGGCGCGCTCCACCGCCTCCTGGTCGGTGCCGCCGTCGAGCACGTGCCGGAAGCGCAGCCAGGACCGCAGACGGTCGACGAGCAGCTCGGCCGCGAACGGCTTGATCAGGTAGGCGAGGGCTCCGCGGCGGAGCGCCGTCCGGATCGTCTCGCCGTCGGACGCCGCGCTGAGCACGAACGTGTCGACGTCCAGCTCGCGGAGCAGGTCGAGCCCGCGGCCGTCGGGCAGGTACAGGTCGAGCAGCACGAGGTCGACGCGCTCGCGGGCGACCACCCGGCGGGCCTCGGCGACGGTGCCGACCGCCGGCAGCGCGCGCAGCTCGGGCTGCGCGTCGACCTGCGCACGGTGCACCTCGGCCACGAAGAAGTCGTCGTCGACCACGAGCACGGTCAGGGGCGCGGGTGCGGGCGCGGTGACGGGCGAGGGTGTGGCGGCGTCGGTCACAGGGTGCTCCTCGGGGTCGGTGCGGGGG
>NZ_CAUPYL010000154.1:0-6088 GCF_963515265.1 uncultured Frigoribacterium sp. | reverse complement strand
GCGCGGCGCCGCGCGACCTGCACGCAGCACGCAGCCCGCAGAGCGCCGCGGCTAGCTCAGGCGGGCGACGAGGTCCGCGGCGAGGCCCGTGTAGGTCGCGGGGGTGAGCGCGACGAGGCGGGCCTTCGCGTCGGCGCCGATGTCGAGCCCCTCGACGAAGGCGACGAGGTCGGCCTGCGAGACGCGCTTGCCCCGGGTGAGCTCCTTGAGCATCGCGTAGGGGTCGGCGATCGACGAGCGCCCGGCGACGACCTCGGCGCGGATCACCGTCTGGATCGCCTCGCCGAGCACCTCCCAGTTGCCGTCGAGGTCGGCCTCGAGGGCCGCGGTGCCGACGGCGATCTCGCCGAGACCGCGGCGCAGGTTGTCGAGCGCGAGCACCGAGTGGCCGAGGGCGACGCCGATGTTGCGCTGGGCCGACGAGTCGGTGAGGTCGCGCTGCTGACGCGAGGTGACGAGGGTCGCGGCGAGCGAGTCGAGCAGGGCGCACGACAGCTCGAGGTTGGCCTCGGCGTTCTCGAACTTGATCGGGTTGATCTTGTGCGGCATCGTCGACGACCCGGTGGCGCCCGCCTGCGGGATCTGCGTGAAGTAGCCCATCGAGATGTACGACCAGATGTCGGTCGCGAGGTTGTGCAGCACGCGGTTGGCGTGGGCGATGCGCGAGTAGAGCTCGGCCTGCCAGTCGTGCGACTCGATCTGGGTCGTGAGGGGGTTCCAGCTGAGGCCCAGGGCGTCCTCGACGAAGGCCCGCGAGATCTCGGGCCAGTCGGCCGACGGGTCGGCGACGACGTGCGCCGAGAACGTGCCGGTGGCGCCGCTGAACTTGCCGAGGTACTCGGTGCCGGCCACCTGGGCGCGGAGGCGCTGGAGGCGGTGCACGAAGACCGCGAACTCCTTGCCGACGGTCGTGGGGGTCGCGGGCTGGCCGTGCGTGTGCGCGAGCATCGGCACGTCGCGCGCGTCCGTGGCCCAGGTCGACAGGGCGTCGACGACGGCGTCGAGCGCCGGCAGCCAGACCTCGGCGACGGCGGCCTTGACGGTCACCGCGTACGAGAGGTTGTTGATGTCCTCGCTCGTGCAGGCGAAGTGCGTGAGCTCGGCGATCGGGTCGAGGCCCAGCTCGGACAGGCGGGCGCGGACGTAGTACTCGACCGCCTTGACGTCGTGGCGGGTCGTGGCCTCGAGCCCGGCGAGCTCGTCGATCGCGGGCTGCCCGAAGTCGGTGACGACGGCTCGCAGCGCCTCCTTCTGGTCGGCCGTGAGCGCCTCGGCGCCGAACGCGCCGCGGTCGGTCTGGGCGATCAGCCACTCGACCTCGACGTGCACGCGGGCCCGGTTGAGGCCCGCCTCGCTGAGGTGGTCGCCGAGCTGCCCCACGGAGGCGCGGTAGCGGCCGTCGAGCGGGCTGAGGGGCTGAGGGGGCAACGTCATGAGGGTCCCTTGCGGAGTGCGGGTTCGATCTGGCGGAAGAGGGCGGTGCAGGCTCGCTCGACCATGGCGAGCACGTCGTCGAACATGGCCGGGTCCGAGTAGTAGGGGTCGGGCACGTCGGAGCCGCCCTGCGCCGCGCCCTGGGGGTCGAACGACATGAGCAGCTGCACCTTCGAGCGGTCCGACTCGTTCTCGGCCCACGACCGGAGCACCCGTTCGTGGCCCCGGTCGAGCGCGACCACGAGGTCGTGACGAGCGAAGTCGGCGGTCGAGAACTGGGAGGCGCGGTGCCGGGAGCCATCGTAGCCACGGGCCCGCAGGGCCTCGACGGTGCGCGGATCGGCCCCCTCGCCGACGTGCCAGTCACCCGTGCCCGACGACGACACGTCGAGCGAGTCGGCGTGGCCGGCCCGGCGGGCGACCTCGCGCAGGACCACCTCGGCCATCGGCGACCGGCAGATGTTGCCGGTGCAGACGAAGACGACGCTGAGGCGGCTCACCGCCGGCGGTCGCTCGGCTCGACGATCGGGCGGATCACGATCCCGATCAGCCAGGCGACGACCGCGAGGACGAGCGCGCCGAGCACGCCCCACCAGAACCCGTCGACGACGAGGCCGAAGCCGATCTGCCCCGAGATCCAGGCGACGATGCCGAGGAGCAGCCCGTTGACGATCAGCGAGAGCAGCCCGAGGGTCAGCACGTAGAGGGGGAACGCCACGACGCGGATGACCGTGCCGACGACCCCGTTGACGATGCCGAAGATGAGCGCGACGAGCAGGTAGGTCAGCACGGTCTCGGTGGTGCCGCCGTCGCCGTACGCGTCGACCCGCACTCCCCCGACGACGAACGTGGTCGCCCAGAGGGCGAGGGCGTTGATCAGCAGCCGCACGAGGAATCGCATGGGTCCATCATGCCGCCCTAAGGTGGCCGGGTGAACGCTCCCGTCAGGCTCCGTCCCGAGATCGCCGCCCTGCCCGCCTACCGCCAGGGGAAGCAGGCCGCGCCCGACGCGTTCAAGCTGTCGTCGAACGAGAACCCGTTCGAGCCGCTGCCCGCCGTCGTCGACGCGCTCCGCGACGCCGTCGCGGTCAACCGCTACCCCGACGCGACGGCCGCCGGCCTCCGCGCCGCCCTCGCCGACAAGTTCGGCGTCACGACCGACGAGGTGCACGTGGGCGCCGGCAGCGTCTCGCTGCTGCAGCAGCTCGTGCTCGCCGCCGCGGCCCCGGGCGACGAGGTCGTCTACGCCTGGCGCTCGTTCGAGGCATACCCCGGGCTGGTCACCGTCAGCGGCGCGACCAGCGTGCAGGTGCCCCTCCGCGAGGACGGCAGCCACGACCTCGTCGCGATGGCCGCGGCCGTCGGCGAGCGCACCCGCCTGGTGATCGTCTGCTCGCCCAACAACCCCACCGGCACGGTCGTCACGACGACCGAGTTCGAGGAGTTCATGTCGGCCGTCCCCGACGACCTGCTGGTCGTGCTCGACGAGGCCTACGCCGAGTTCGTCACCGACGAGCACGCCGTCGACGGCCCGTCGCTCACCGAGCGGCACCCGAACCTGGTGGTGCTGCGCACGTTCTCGAAGGCGCACGGCCTGGCGGCGCTCCGCGTCGGGTACGCGATCGGCGCCTCCTCGGTGCTCGACGCCGCGCGCTCGACGGCGATCCCGCTGGCCGTGACCGCGCAGGGCCAGGCCGCCGCCCTGGCGTCGCTGGCCCACGAGGAGGAGCTGCTCGCGCGGGTGGACCGGATCGCGGTGCTGCGCGACCAGGTCTGGCGCTCCCTCGTCGACCAGGGCTGGGAGCCGCCGCTCGCGCAGGGCAACTTCGTCTGGCTGCCGACCGGCGAGCACACCGCCCACGCCGCCGAGGTGTTCGAGACCCACGGCCTCGTCGTGCGCGCCTTCGCTCCCGAGGGCATCCGCGTCACGATCGGAGAGCCCGCGTCCGTCGACCGCCTCCTGCAGGCCGCGCAGGAGGTGCTGGGCACTACATCCGTGTGAGGGCATGAGAGCGCCAGTAGATTGGTCCGCATGTCCCTGAGCGAAACGAGCCGGCACCCCGGCACGGTCCAGCTGCTGACGCCCGCCGGCGAGCTGGTCCGCACCGACGAGACGGCCGAGTTCCTGCCCCTGATCGACGCCCTGAGCGACGACCAGCTGCGCGCGATGCACCGTGACATGGTGCTGACGCGGCGCTTCGACCGCGAGGCCGCCGCCCTCGCCCGTCAGGGCCAGCTCGCCCTGTGGGTGCCGAGCCACGGCCAGGAAGGCGCGCAGGTCGGCCTGGCGCACGCCACCCGCCCGCAGGACCACCTGTTCCCGTCGTACCGCGAGCACGCGGTCGCCCTCGCCCGCGGCGTCGACCCGGTCGACATCCTGCGCCTGCTGCGCGGCCACACGCACGGCGGCTGGGTGCCCGCCGACCACCAGAACTTCCACGTGTACACGCTCGTGATCGGCTCGCAGACGCTGCACGCCACGGGCTACGCGATGGGCCTCGGCCTCGACGGCAAGAGCGGCACCGGCGACCCCGAGGTCGACCAGGCCGTCGTCACCTTCTTCGGCGACGGGGCGACCAGCCAGGGCGACGTCAACGAGGCGATGATCTTCGCGACGAGCTTCCAGACGCCCGAGCTGTTCTTCCTGCAGAACAACCAGTGGGCCATCAGCGTGCCGGTGTCGCGCCAGTCGCGCACGCCGCTCGTCGACCGTGCCGCCGGCTTCGGCCTGCCCGCGACCCAGATCGACGGCAACGACGTGCTCGCGAGCTACGCCGTGAGCCGCCGCGACCTCGAGGCCGCCCGCTCGGGCTCCGGTCCCCGGTTCATCGAGGCGATGACGTACCGCATCGGCGCGCACACCTCGTCCGACGACCCGAGCAAGTACCGCACCGACGACGAGCTGCAGGGCTGGATCGCCCGCGACCCGATCGACCGCTTCGCCGCGTTCCTCCAGTCGCGTGGCGAGGGCGACGCGTTCTTCGCCGGGCTCGAGGCCGAGGGCGACGACCTGGGCCACGACGTCCGCACCCGCACGACGTCGCTGCCCGCGCCCGACCCGTCGCTGATGTTCGAGCACGTCTACAGCGAGCCGCACCCCGTCATGCGCGAGCAGCACGAGTGGCTCACCCACTACGAACAGGGCCTCGGCGGCGACGCCGGCTCCGACTCTGCAGGAGGACGCGCATGAGCGACGTGACGACCACCACCGCTGCCGCCGCGCCGGCCGCCGGTCCGCAGGGCGGCGTCGGCGTCGACGAGCCGACCCGCGCCTCCCTCGAGACCATGCCGCTCGGCAAGGCGATCAACGCCGGTCTCCGCCGCGCCATGGCCGACGACCCGCGCGTGCTGCTCATGGGCGAGGACATCGGCACGCTCGGCGGCGTGTTCCGCGTGACCGAGGGGCTGCAGGCCGAGTTCGGCGAGAACAGGGTCATCGACACTCCCCTCGCCGAGTCGGGCATCGTCGGCAGCGCCATCGGCCTCGCGATGGCCGGCTTCCGCCCCGTCGTCGAGATCCAGTTCGACGGGTTCATCTACCCCGGCTTCGACCAGATCGTCTCGCAGCTCGCCAAGATGACCAACCGCCACGAGGGCTCGGTCACGATGCCCGTGGTCATCCGGGTGCCCTACGGCGGGCACATCGGCGCCGTCGAGCACCACCAGGAGAGCCCCGAGGCCTACTTCGCGCACACGGCCGGCCTGCGGGTCGTCAGCCCGAGCACGCCGCACGACGCCTACTGGATGATCCAGGAGGCGATCGCGTCGAACGACCCGGTCATGTTCTTCGAGCCCAAGAGCCGCTACTGGCCCAAGGGCGAGGTCGACCTCGCCGAGCCGCACGCGCCCCTGCACGCCAGCCGCGTCGTCCGCACCGGCACGGAGGTCACCCTGCTCGGCCACGGCGCCATGGTCAGCGTGCTGCTGCAGGCCGCCGAGATCGCGGCCGCCGAGGGCATCTCGGCCGAGGTCGTCGACCTGCGGTCGCTGTCGCCGATCGACTACGCGCCGATCCTCGAGTCGGTCCGCAAGACCGGCCGCCTCGTCGTCGCCCAGGAGGCGCCCGGCTTCGTCAGCGTCGGCTCCGAGATCGCCGCGACGGTCGCCGAGAAGGCGTTCTACTCGCTCGAGGCCCCGGTGCTGCGCGTGAGCGGGTTCGACACGCCCTTCCCGCCCGCCAAGCTCGAGACCCTCTACCTGCCCGACGCCGACCGCGTGCTCGAGGCCGTCGACCGCGCTCTCGCGTACTGAGAGGAACACCTCCGTGACCAGTGAGTTCCCCCTTCCCGACGTCGGCGAGGGCCTGACCGAGGCCGAGATCGTCGAGTGGAAGGTCGCCCCGGGCGACACCGTCCAGATCAACCAGGTTCTGGTCGAGATCGAGACGGCCAAGTCGCTCGTCGAGCTGCCCTCGCCCTACGCGGGCGTCGTCGAGAGCGTGCTCGTCGCCAGCGGCGAGACCGTCGACGTCGGCACCCCGATCATCACCATCGCCGACGGCACCGGACCGGCGACGCCGTCCGACCGGGCCGCCGAGGCCGCGTCCGGCGAGTCGGGCGCGCTGGCTCGCACCGCCCAGATCATCGCGCAGGAGGAGGCGGCGCTCTCCGAGCAGCGCGCTCGCCAGTCCGCGCCCGCCCCTGCTGCCCCGCCC
>NZ_CAUPYL010000153.1:0-6092 GCF_963515265.1 uncultured Frigoribacterium sp. | reverse complement strand
GCCTGCCGCCGCCCGCCCCGCCGGCTCCGCCCCCGCCTCCGCCGCCTCCCGTGCCGCGCATGCCGCCGCCCGCGGCGACGGAGTCCATCCTGCTCATGGAGCGAGGCTACGCCCGCGGCGCGCCCCCCCACTCCTGGGGCAATCTGGCCGCCAGACGCGCAGACGGGAACATCGCTCATTTATGCTGGGAGCTCAGGGTTCCTGACCACGCCCTGACGCCGCATTCCCCTACCCGACGGGGAACTACCCGATGCGGCAGAGGTAGGACCCGTGCGCACCCTTGACGATGCATCACCCGACCCGACCGGGGTCGAGCTCCAGCCCGCCGACGCGCGGGCCTCGCTCGACGCCATCGAGCAGGCCTGGACGCAGATAGCCCCCCTGCAGGGAGCCCGTCTGCGCGAGGCCGTCCGCTCGGCCCCCGAGGCCGAGTGGAGCGGCCGGCCGCTCATCCTGCTCGCCCTCGCCGCCAGCTACCGCTCGGTCGGCTCGCGATCGCGCAGCGCGGCGCTCCCGTGGTTCCGCGGCGTGGCCAAGGCCATCGACGCCGACCCCGGGCTGCCCCTCGAGGTGCGGGCCGGCTACCACGTGCACCTCGGCGCCGCGCTGCGGACCCTCGGCAACCTCGTCGTCGCCCACGAGCACCTCGAGGTCGCGCGCACGATGATCGAGAGCGACCTCTCCGAGTCGATCACGGCACGCATCAGCCTCAGCGCCTCCTTCTCCCTGCAGCTCGGCCTCATCCGGCTGCACTACGGCGAGTACGACCAGGCCCAGTTCGCCCTGGGGCTCGCCTCGGGCCTCGGGGAGGAGCACCTCAGCATCGCCGAGCGCGTCGAGTGCCTCTCCGCCCTCGCCTACGTCGCCGTGCTGCTCGGCGAGTTCGCGCTCGCCGACGAGCACCTCGAGAACGCCGCAGAGCTCGCCGACGGCACCGACCTGCTCGCCAGCTCGTTCGGCGCCCTCGCCCAGATCGCGCGGCTGCACCTCGCCCTCGAGCGCGACGAGTCCCCCGGCGGGCACGACGACCTCGTCGCGCGCGTGCACCTGGCGGCGCGCGGCAGCGACTGGGAGGCGCTCGGCTGGTTCGCCGAGGCCAGCGTCCTGCTCGCCCAGGGCCGGTCGATCGAGGTGCTCGACCACCTCGGCCGCATCTCGCGCCTCGTGCAGGGCTTCACGGGCGCCGTCGTGCTCGGCCGGTCGGCCACGGCCCTCCGCGCCGAGACGATGCTCCAGCTCGGACAGGCGCAGGAGGCGCGGCGCCTGGCCCTGCCCCTCTCGCCCGGCGACCGCCACATCGAGTGCCCCGCCCGCGTGCTCGCCCTCATCCACCTCTCGACCGGCGAGCCGCAGGCGGCGCTCGACGACCTCGAGGCGTGCCTGGTGCTCGGCGACCTGCACTCGGAGCGGACCATCGGGCACGTGCACGCCGTCGCCGCGGCCGCCCACCTGGCCCAGGGCGACACCGCCCAGGCCGACATCGCCTTCGACCGTGCCCTGCTCGAGGCGGGCCGCTCGGGCGCAGGCTGGATCTTCGGCACCCTGCCGGAGCCCCTCCTCGACCACCTCGTGGCCCGCGCCGTGCAGCGCGACCAGCCGCAGGCCACCCTCGGGGTGCTCGCCCGCCTGCACTCGGCCGAGGGCCCCGACGTGGCGCCCCTCGCGGAGCCGCTGAGCGACCGCGAGCTCGTCATCGTGCGCCACCTGGCCACCGGCCAGACCCTCGGCCAGATCGGCAGCCAGCTGTTCATCTCGGTGAACACGGTCAAGAGCCACGTCCGGAGCATCTACCGCAAGCTGCAGGCGACGTCGCGCCGCGAGGCCATCGCCCGGGTGCGACAGCTGGGGCTGCACGTCGACGAGGACTGACCCGAGGCGGTAGCCTCTCGCGGTGCCCGACGACCTGACCCCTGCCTCCTCTGCCCCTGCCCCTGCCCCTGCCCTTGCTCCTGCTCGCCCGCGGCTCGGCGAGCAGCTGCTGCGTCGCAAGCCCCTCGAGGCGTTCGCGCGCGAGGCCGAGGCGTCCGACGCCCGGGGCCTCCGGCGCACCCTCGGGGTCTGGCACCTGACCGCCATCAGCATCGGAGCCACGCTCGGCACGGGCATCCTGGTGGTGCTGGGCACCGCCGTGCCCCTCGCCGGGCCCGCGGTGTTCCTCGCGTTCGTCCTCGCCGGCGTCGCCGCCCTGCTCTCGGCACTGTCGTACGCCGAGATGGCGGGCAGCGTGCCCGTCTCCGGCTCGAGCTACAGCTACGCCTACGCGACCCTCGGCGAGGGCGTCGCCTGGGTCTGCGGCTGGTGCCTCGTGCTCGAGTACGCCGTGTCGGTCGCGGCCGTCGCGGTGGGCGCCGGCCAGTACGTCGACGAGGCCCTGCGCGTCTTCGGCCTCTCGCTGCCCGACGTCGTCGCCGGCCCGCCCGCCGAGGGAGGCCTGCTGAACCTCCCCGCCGCCGCGCTCGTCCTGCTGGCCGCCCTCGTGCTCGTGCCCGGGGCCCGCGAGAGCGCCTGGGTCAACACCGTCCTGGTCGTGGTCAAGGTCGGCCTGCTCGTCTTCTTCGTCGCCGTCGCCTTCACGGCCTTCAGCGCAGGCAACTTCGAGCCCCTCGCGCCGATGGGGGCGGCCGGGGTCTCGGCCGCCGCCTCCCGCCTGTTCTTCTCGTACATCGGCTTCGACGCGGCGTCCACGGCCGGCGAGGAGGCGCGGGACGCGAAGCGAGACCTGCCGCGGGCGATCGTCGCCTCCATCGTCATCATCACGGTGCTGTACATCCTCGTCGCCGTGGCCGCGGTCGGAGCCCGCCCCTGGCAGGACTTCACCGACGGCGAGGCGACCCTCGTGACGATCGTCGCCGACATCACGGGCCAGCCCTGGGTGGCCTTCCTCTTCGCGGTGACCGCGGTCGCGGCCATCGCCTCCGTCGTCCTGACCGTGCTCTACGGGCAGACGCGCATCTTCCTGTCGATGGCCCGTGACGGGCTCGTGCCGTCCGTCCTGGGCCGGATCTCGCCGCGGACGCGCACGCCCGTCGCCGGCACCCTGATCGTCGGCGGCGCGGTCGCGGTCACCGCGGCGTTCATCCCCCTCGGGGCCCTCGCCGACGCGACGAGCATCGGCACGCTCTTCGCTTTCGCGCTCGTCAACCTGTCGGTCATCTGGCTGCGCCGCAACCGGCCCGAGCTCGAGCGCACGTTCCGCGTGCCGCTGTACCCGGTCGTCCCGGTGCTCGGCTTCGCGACGTGCGTGCTGCTCATGGTGACGCTCGGCGGGATCACCTGGGCCGCGTTCGCCGTGTGGATGGGCGTCGGGGTCGCGGTGTACGCGCTCTACGGCCGCCGCCACTCGGTCGTCGCCCGCGGCTGAGGCCCCCCCGCCGCTCGTCGGAGCGGCATGCGCCGAGTCGGCTGCAGCGGACTGCCCCCGGGAACGACGAAGGCGCCGCTCCCCGTGGGGAGCAGCGCCTCCGGTGCTCGTGAGAGCAGGCAGTGCTGTGCGACCGAGGTCGCGAGGGGCCGTGGGCCCCGCAGACTACTTGAGGGTGACGGTGGCGCCGGCAGCCTCGAGCTGAGCCTTGGCCTTCTCGGCCGTCTCCTTGTTCGCACCCTCGATGACGGTGTTGGGGGCACCGTCGACGACGGCCTTCGCCTCGCCGAGGCCGAGGCTCGTGAGCGCGCGGACCTCCTTGATGACCTGGATCTTCTTGTCGCCGGCAGCCTCGAGGACGACGTCGAAGCTGTCCTTCTCCTCGACCTCCTCGGCGGGGGCGGCGGGGCCGGCGGCACCGGCAGCGGCCACGGGGGCAGCAGCGGTGACCTCGAAGACCTCTTCGAACTTCTTCACGAAGTCGCTGAGCTCGATGAGCGTGAGCTCCTTGAAGGCCTCGATCAGTTCGTCCTGCGTGAGCTTCGCCATGGTGTTCTCCTTGTTGTGTTCTGTAAGTGGTGGTGGTTGCTGCGACAGCTGTTAGCTGTCGGCTTCCTGCTTCGCGCGCAGCGCCTCGACCGTGCGGACGGCCTGCGACAGCGGAGCGTTGAACAGGTAAGCAGCGCCGAACAGCGAGGCCTTGAAGGCGCCGGCCAGCTTGCCCAGCAGCACCTCCCGCGACTCGAGGTCGGCGAGCTTGGTGACCTCGGCTGCGGTCAGGGCGTTACCGTCGAAGTAACCGCCCTTCACGATCAGCGCGGGGTGTGCCTTGGCGAAGTCACGCATGCTCTTGGCGACGGCGACAGGGTCTCCGTGCACGAAGGCGATCGCAGACGGGCCGACGAGCTCGTCGTCGAACGAGCTGATGCCGGCGTTGTTCGCCGCGATCTTGCTGAGCGTGTTCTTCACCACGGCGTACGTCGCGTCTGCACTGATGGCGGTGCGGAGCTCCTTGAGCTCTGCCACAGTGAGACCGCGGTACTCGGTGAGCAGAACGGCGGTCGAGCTACGGAAGTTCTCCGTGAGCTCGGCGACCGATGCTTCCTTGTTCGCCATGGCTCTCCTAAAACGTGGGTGTGCCGGCAGCCCCCGGGCACTCGCTCACGTCTCGTCCGAGGACGGGGCATGGAAAAAGCTCCGGCGCTGGCGCACGGAGCTGGATCTCGCAGAAGCGAGGAACGACTTCACACACCTGCGCTGGTCGCTCTCTCTCGAGAACCTTCGGTCTCCGTCTGCGAGCAGACAGGGACAACCGGCGGTCTTGGGCTGGGTACACAGTAGACGCAGGAGGCGCGATGACGCAAGTCGCGCCTCCTGCGGTCGTTCGGTGGTCACCTCGCACCCCGGACCCCGCGGCCGCGCCTCGCACCCCGCACCCCGCGCCTCGCACCCCGGAGTGGACGATGCACTCCGTCGTTACGGGGTGCATCGTCCACTCCGGGGTGTTCGCCCGCGCCGGTCTGTCCGCGCGACCTGTGGACGAGCCGACGACCATGCACAGGAGGCGCGATGGACGCGCGCCTCGTCGGCCGCGGCCCCGACAGTGTGGGGATGCCCCTCCTCGACCTCGACCCGCTCACCGTCCCGCTCTCGTTCGCCGCCACGCACGGTGCGCAGTCGCACGAGGCCCGGGGCCTGCGCCGCGCCGTCGCGGCCGGCCAGGTCGTGCGGGTGCGCCGAGGCGTCTTCGTGGAGCAGTCGACCTGGGACGCGCTCGACGCCCGAGCTCGGCTCGTGCTGCGGACGCGGGCCGTCGTCCTCGGCTCGGCCTGCTGGGTCGCGTCCCACGGCAGCGCGGTCGCGCTCCACGACCTGCCCCGCGTCGAGCAGGCCGCCGACAGGGTGAGCGTCGTCGACGCCAGGCGTGCGTCGACCAGGACGTCGGCGACGCTGCGGATCAGACCCGGCCCGCTGCGAGACGAGGAGGTGGTGGTCCTGTCCGACGTCCGGGTCACCTCTCTCGAGCGCACGGCCCTCGACGTCGCCCTGACGGCGCCGTTCGCGGACGCGGTGATGTGCGTCGACGCGGCGCTCCGCAGGCTCGTGCTGCCTCGTGGTCACCGATCGGGTCTCGAGATCGACGAGCTGCTCGCCCGACGGCGCGCCCACCTCCTCGCCGAGATCGGCGACGGCACGGGCCCCGGCCGGGCCGCCGCCCGCCGCGCGATCGCGTTCGCGTCGCCGTGGGCCGAGAACGGCGGCGAGTCGCTCGCGCGCGTCGTCCTGCACGAGCTCGGGGTGCCGACACCCGACCTGCAGCGTGAGTTCACCCTGGCCTCGGGGACGGCACGGTGCGACTTCCTCGACCCGTCCCACCTCGCCGTGTTCGAGTTCGACGGCTTCGGCAAGTACGCGGACGAGGCCCTGCGGGGCGGCCGGTCCGTCGCCGAGGTGATGCGCGACGAGAAGCGTCGGGAGACGGAGCTCCTCGAACGGGACGACGTGCGCGTCGTGGTGCGGTTCGAGTACCGCGACCTGGTCGCGCCGCGTCGCCTCGCCGCCCTCCTGACGCGAGCGGGCATCCCCGTCGACCCACGCCGCGTGACGGCTGCGGCTCGCGCGGCGCGCCTCCGCTTCGCATCGTGACGCAGCGCCTCGCGCCCGGCACACCGCCCCCTGCACCCCGTAGTGGACGATGCACCTCGAAACGACGGGGTGCATCGTCCACTCC
>NZ_CAUPYL010000152.1:0-6182 GCF_963515265.1 uncultured Frigoribacterium sp. | reverse complement strand
GCGTCGACCTCGGCTCGCTGGCGCCGCTGTCGCCGCCCGTGCGCTTCGGGTTCGGCTCGGCGCCCGCGCGGCCCAGCCTGGTCGACGTCGTGAGCACGATCCGCCGCCGGGCCTGAGTCGAGGAGGCGCGCGGCAGCCCCGCGACGACGCGCGAGGTGAGGGTCGGCGCGCGTCCCGCAGCGGTCCTCGGGAATATCCCGCGCCTCCCGCAGGTCTCCCTCCGTGCACGTGCATGACGCGTCACCTACCCGCGTCGGACCCCGCTGCACCCACCGCACCACCTCAGCAAGGAGACCCCATGACCACCGTCCTCGTCCTCGTCGGCAGCCTGCGCGCCGGATCCACCAACAGGCAGATCGCCGAGACCGCGGTGCTGAACGCCCCCGAGGGCGTCACCCTGAGCGTCTACGACGGCATCGCGCACCTGCCGTTCTACAACGAGGACATCGACGTCGACGGCGCCCGTCCGGAGGCGGCCGTCGCGTTCCGCAGCGCCCTCAGCGGCGCAGACGCCGTGCTCGTCGTCACGCCCGAGCACAACGGCACGATCCCGGCCGTGCTCAAGAACGCGATCGACTGGGCGTCGCGCCCCTACGGCGAGAGCCAGATCTCGGGCAAGCCGGTCGCCGTCATCGGCAGCGCGTTCGGCCAGTTCGGCGGCGTGTGGGCGCAGGACGAGACCCGCAAGTCGTTCGGCATCGCCGGCGCGAAGGTCCTCGAGGACGTGACCCTGGCCATCCCCGGCTCGGTCGTCCGCTTCGCCGAGGTGCACCCCAAGGACGACGCCGAGGTCGTCGAGAAGCTCGGCGAGGTCGTGTCCGCGGTCGTGGCGTCGACGCGCAGCGACGCCGCGTAGTCGGCTCCTCGCGAGCGTCGTCGCAGGCGCGACGAGCCAACAGGAGGCGGGCGAGACCGTCGCGGTCTCGCCCGCTTCCGCGCGCGGTGGCCCGACACCCCGAATTCGGCGTCCCGAAGTTGTCTGATCAGGACTTTTCTGTCGTGAGCACCGCCTCTCGCATGCCAAGATCGACAGGTTCCGGGGCGAGGACGCCCGCCGTCGCCGCCACCGAAAGGACCCGTCGTGAGCTTCTGGGCCCTCCTCTTCATCGCCCTCGGCGTCTCTGCCGACGCCTTCGCCGTCGCGCTGGGCAAAGGCCTGCACATGCGCCGGTTCTCGGTGCGCGGGGCGGCGGTCATCGCCGTGACGTTCGGTCTCTTCCAGGCGGCGATGCCCCTCGCGGGCTGGCTGCTCGGCACCGCCTTCGCCAGCTACATCGCCGACTTCGACCACTGGATCGCCTTCGGGCTCCTCGCGCTCATCGGCGCGAAGATGCTCTGGGAGGCCTTCACGAAGGGCGCGGACGACGACGAGGACGTCGACCGGATCTCCACCCGCGAACTGCTGCTGCTCGCGGTGGCCACGAGCATCGACGCCCTCGCCGTCGGCGTGACGCTCGCGTTCCTGCCGGTGTCCATCGGCGGGGCCGTGCTCCTGATCGGCGTGACCACGACCGTCCTCACCTTCGCCGGCGTGCTGGTCGGCCACCGGGTCGGAGCTCGCTTCGGCAAGCCGGCCGAGATCGCGGGCGGCGTCGTGCTGATCCTCATCGGCACGAGCATCCTGCTCGAGCACCTCGGAGTGCTGGCCTAGCGGGACACCGGAGCACGGATCAACGGGTCGGTGCCCGGAACGCGGCTCGGGGGCCGAGATCCGGCATCGGCCTGCGCGACGCGGCGTCGGGGACGACAGGAGGCGCGGTGCCTGTCGCACCGCGCCTCCTCATGTCCCGCAGCCTGCGTCAGCGGCGGCCGAGCCGGCGCTCTCCGCCGGCGCCCAGCGCGTAGGGGAGGCCGTAGTGGGCGAAGACGTCCGCCTCCTGCGAGGCCTCGAGCTCGCCGTCGGTGTCGATGGACGGGGCGTCCTTGACGAGCTTCTTGTCGAACTGCACCTTGACGTGCTTGGGCGCGACGACCGCGCCGTCGAGCGGCACGAAGAGCAGCTTCTTGCCGACCAGGCCGGCCTGCACCGTCGCGAAGGACGGGCTGTCCGACGACGTGTCGAAGTAGACGCTCTCGAGCTGCCCGATCTTGTCGCCGGCCGGGTCGACGACCGGCAGGCCGATCCAGTCGCGCAGGTTCTCCGCTTCGAACATGACATCCCTCTCTGCTGCACGGATCAGGGCCGGCACGCGTGTGGTCGACGGTAGTAGCCCGGCGTGCGCGCGGGCCGGACAGTGCGCGGGCCGGGCAGGGCGCGCGGGCGCGCCGTGCCGACCCGTGCGGCTCCGGTCCTCGCCGCGCCGTCGAGCACTCAGGCGTGCGCGTCGCGACCGGCCCCGCCGGCGGGCTCCTGGCACGATGGCGGCATGTCCCACCTGAGTCCTCGACGCGACCCTGCGTCGACGCCCGTCCTGCTCGTCGTCGACGTCGCCGACGGCGGACGCGACGACCCCGCCTTCGAGGCCGAGCTGCGGCGCCTCACCGCCAGCGTCGTCGCCGCGGCGACCGCCGTCGGCTTCGTCGTCGACCGCGTGCCGGCGGCGCAGACGCCCCAGGCCGAGCTCGACGAGCGCCTGTCTGCGGCGGACGCGGTCATCGTCACCGGAGGAGAGGACGTCGACCCGTCCCTCTACGGTGGCGACCCCCGCGAGCCGCACCTCGGCCAGACGTTCCCCGCGGCGGACCGGGCCCAGGTCGCGATCGTCCGTCGCGCCGTCGAGGAACGCACCCCGCTCGTCGGCATCTGCCGGGGCATGCAGCTCGTCAACGTCGCGCTCGGCGGCGACCTGGTGCAGCACCTCCACGACGGCGGACACGTCGGAGATGACACCGTCGACAGCATGGTCGACCACCGCGTGCTCGTCGAGCCCGGCAGCGAGCTGGCGAAGGCGCTCGGCGCGACCGAGCTCGACGTGCGGAGCTCCCACCACCAGGCCGTCGGCCGGGTCGCCGCGGGGCTCAGGGTCGTCGCCCGCGCCGACGACGGCACGATCGAGGCGGTCGAGCACGAGGAGGCGCCAGTCTGGTGCGTCCAGTGGCACCCGGAGGACGCGGGGTCGCGCGGCACCGTGCTCACCGACCTGCTGGAGGCGGCGCTGGCCGCTCGCCGCGCTCGCTGACGGCGCACCTCCTGGCTCTGGGGCTCGTGGCCCCGAACCTCCCGGCACTGGGACTCCGGTACTGCGCCTCCGGCACTGCGGGACCGCTCGCCGACCGCGATCTTGCGGAGGGACCGGGGGGCCGTGCGACACTGGACGGACGCCCTCGTCGTGGAGTGGCCCATCCCCGAACGCCCGCCCCTCCGCCGCGACGTGCGCGCTCCGCCTCCCGACACCGCCCGCGTCATCACGCCGGGCCCTGTCGGCTGAGCGGTCCCTCGACGAGCTGATCGTCGTGCGCGCCCGGCCGGCCCGTCCAGGAAGGCCTGACCGTGCCCCAGAACTCCCCGCGTCCCGACGACACCCGCACCGGCTCCGTGGCCCTCGCCCCCGAGCCCGAGCCCGGCATGCAGACCCCGGCCCCGGCCTCGACCTACACCGGGTCCATGCGGGTGAGCGGCATCGACACCCCCGCCCCTCGTCCGACCCACGGCCACGACGGCACCCCGCACGTCCTCACCCCCTCGGCGATCGTCGGGATCGCCGTGCTCGGTCTGGCCACCTTCTTCGCCATCACGACCGAGCTGATGCCCGTCGGCCTGCTGTCGACGATGAGCGAGGACCTCGGGGTCACCGAGTCGCGCATGGGCGTCGTCATCACGGTCTACGCCCTCGCGGTCGCCCTGCTCGCGCTGCCGCTGACGTGGGTGACGGCGCGTGTGCCGCGGAAGGCCGTCCTCGTCGCGACCCTCGGCGGCTACACCGCGTCGAACCTGATCGTCGCGCTCGCCCCGAACTTCGAGACGGTCTGCGTGGGCCGCGTCGTGGGCGGCGTCGCCCACGCCCTCTTCTTCTCCGTGGCCTCGGCGTACGCCACGCGCATCGTCCCGCCCCGGCTCGCGGGCCGGGCCATCGCGTTCGTCTACTCGGGCAGCTCGCTCGGCTTCGTGCTCGGCGTGCCCCTGGCCACGGCGGTCGGCGACCACCTCGGCTGGCGCTCCGCGGTCTTCGCCGTGGCGGTCGCCTCCGCCGTCCTCGCCGTCGTGGCGCTGGCGTTCCTGCCCGCGGTCCGGGGCGAGTCGTCGCCGCACCTCGGCTCGGTCGCGGCCTGGGCCCGTTCCGGCCTGCTCGCCGTCGTCGTCGCCGACCTCCTCCTGTTCGCGGGGCACTACGTGGTCTACACCTACGTCGGCCCGTACCTGATGACGGCCGGACTGGGCGACGACGCGGTCGCGCCTGCCCTCCTCGTGCTCGGGGTCACGGGCATCGTGGGGCTGCTCACCGCCGGGGCCTTCGTCGACCGGGCGCCGCGACAGACGCTCATCGCCGCCGTGGCCGTCATGGCGCTGGCCCTCGCCGCCCTGCCCCTCGTGCACGGCTCGCTCGTCGGGACCTTCGTGGTCGCCGGGCTCTGGGTCGCGGCGAACGGCACCACCGGGACCTTGTTCATGGCGGCGGCGATCCGCACCGGAGGCGTCAGCCCGGACATCGCCGGAGCTCTCGTCAACGCAGGCTCCAACGTCGGCATCGCGGCTGGGGCCGCGCTGGGAGCACAGGTGTTCGGCACGGCCGGGCTCGGCCTCGGCGCGCTGCCGTTCGTCGCCGCCGTCGTGGTCGGGGCGAGCCTCGTGGTCGTCGTCCTCGGTCGTCGGGGCTTCCCGGTCTCGGGACACACGCAGTCGACCCTGTCGACGTCGAGCCTCCGCACCATCACGTCGTCCGTCTCGGTGGTGACGGCGTCGATCGCGACCGTGCAGGCGGCCCGCACGGGCTCGGTGCCGACCGGGCCCGCGGTGCGCGGCGGGCGTCGGAGCAGCTAGCCCCGGTCGGGGTCCGACGGTCGCCTGCCCAGGCCTCCCGTGCTCGGCGCCACCGCGGAGCGGCCCTCGTGTCGAGGACTCAGGCAGCAGCGCCCTCGAGCGTGCCTGATCGGCGGCGAGCACGACGGGCACGGCGTCGTCTCCTGATCGCTCGACGCGGTCGAGCGGAGCGGCCCTCGTGTCGAGGACTCAGGCAGCGGCGCCCTCGACGGGCTCCGACCGGCGGCTCGCGCTCCCTCGGCGTCGTCGCCTCCTGATCGCTCGACGCGGTCGACCGCGAAGGGCGCCCGCCGCCCGGAGTCAGCCCCCGGCGAGCCCGTTCTCGTAGGCGAAGATCACCGCGTGCACCCGGTCGCGCGCGTCGAGCTTGGCCAGCACCCGTCCGACGTGCGTCTTGACGGTCGACTCGGACAGGAAGAGCTCGCGGGCGATCTCGGAGTTGCTGAGCCCCCGTCCGATGGCGACGAGCACCTCGCGCTCGCGCTCGGAGAGCAGGTCGATCGAGGAGGCGCGGCGCACGCCCGCAGGATCGGGCAATCGCCCCCGGTACAGGTCGATCATCGCGCGGGTGACGCGCGGCGACACGATGGCGTCGCCCGCCGCCACGGTGCGGATCGCGGCGACCAGCTCGGCCGGGGGAGCGTCCTTGAGCAGGAAGCCGCTCGCGCCCGCGTTCAGGCCGCCGAAGGCGTACTCGTCGAGGTCGAACGTCGTCAGCACGAGGACGCGCGCCTCCGGGCGCGCCGCGACGATGCGGCGAGTGGCCTCGATCCCGTCGAGGGCGGGCATGCGCACGTCCATCAGGACGACGTCGGGCCGCAGCTCGGCGTCGCGCTCGACGGCGGACAGGCCGTCGGCGGCCTCGCCCACGATCCGGAGGCCGGGCTGTGCGCCGAGCACCATGGCCATGCCGGCGCGCAGCAGGTCCTGGTCGTCGACGAGCATGACGGTGATGTCGGTCACGGTGCCTCCTCGGGCGAGTGGTCGGCGTCGGCGTCGGCGGCCGCGGCGTCGGCGTTGGCCGTGTTCGTGGTCGTGACGGACGGAGCAGCTGCTGCGGCACCCGGGTCGGGCACGACGAGCCGCAGCCGCCAGCCGCGACCGCCCAGCTCGTCTCGCGGCCCGGCCTCGAGTCTGCCCCCGTAGAGCGCTGCGCGCTCCCGGAGCCCGACGAGCCCACGCTCCGTCCCGACGGAGGCAGCGGGGACCGTGCCCTCGCCGTCGTCGACGACCTCGACGGTCAGCTCGCCGAGCCCTCGTCCGT
>NZ_CAUPYL010000151.1:0-6387 GCF_963515265.1 uncultured Frigoribacterium sp. | reverse complement strand
GCCGACGGCGCCGACCGATCCCTCGACGCCGCCCGTCGATCCGGGGTCGGGCCCCGTCGGGCCAGGCACCGTCACGCCGGTCGCGCCCGGTCCGGGAGCAGGCACGGCACCCGGCGTCGGGAACGGCGGCAGCACGCCGGCCGGTCGCGCCGGTCTCGCGTTCACGGGCTCGGAGAGCGCCTGGCTCGCGAGCATCGCGGCCATGCTCCTCGTGGCCGGCATCGGTGCGGTCTCGGTCGCGCGCCTCAGGACGGGCGGCGGTCGACACCAGCGTCGTTGACCGAGTGGTGACCGGACGGGCACGGCGAACTCGCTGTGCCCGTCCCGTGTCCCCCATCTGGACCACCCGGCTCGTCACCCGTTCGAGGGCCGAGACCATCCGGCGGACCACCCGACGGACCCGGAAATGCGGGCCGGATCTCCTTAGGCTCTCCACAGGGGCCTCGTCTGGGTGCCCCACGCATGTCCCCCGGCGCTGGGCTAGGGCGATGAGCACTGTCGCTCCATCTCCTACAGAAAGCACCAGGTACGTGATCACCAAGTTCTCTTGGCGTCGCGCGCTCGCCGTTCCGGCTGCGCTCTCGCTCGCCCTCGGTGGGGTCCTCCTCACCTCCACCGCCGCCTCCGCCGCTGTCGGCGACCTCGTCGTCACGAGTCCTGCGGAGGGGTCGACCACGACCTCCCGCGACGTGGACATCGTGGGTTCGGCCGTCGCCGGTTCGTCCATCCGTGTCTTCAGCGACACGACACGCACCACCCTCCTCGGCTCGGCGACGACCGACCGCACCACCGGTGCCTTCACGGTCGACCTGCCGGCCTACGCGGAGACCGCGTCCTCGCGACAGAGCGTCTTCGTCGACGGCATCGCCGGCGGCAGCGGCTTCTCGGACGCCAAGACGGTGGCCTTCCGCCTCCCCATCTCGAAGTTCCTCACCGTCGCGACCCCGACCGAGGGCCAGGTGCTCGACACGCGCACCGTCACCTTCTCGGGCACCGCGTCCGAGGGCTCGACGGTCGTCGTGAGCAACGCCGCGGGCGAGCTCGGACGCCAGAACCTCGGCAACGCCACGTCGTACGCGATCACGTACACCTACGCCGACACGTCGGCGGCGGCCCAGTCGGTCACCGTGAACGGCACCCTCGGCGGCAGCGGCATCACCCCCGTGACCCGTGCGTTCTCGATCCCGGCGCCCGTCGTCGCTCCGGCTCCCGCCAAGGTCGTCGCACTCGACACCCCCGTCGCGGGCACGACGACCGCGAGCCGCACCGTGACGTTCTCGGGCACGGCGCCCGTCGGCTCCACGGTCGTCGTGAACGGCCCGACCGGTGAGCTCGGCCGCCAGAACCTCGGCAGCGGCTCGACCTACTCGATCGTCGTCACCTACTCGGACACCGCCCCCGTCGCGCAGACCGTCACGGTCAGCGGCTTCGTCGGCGGCAGCGGCTTCGACAACACCGTCACGCGCTCGTTCATCTTGCCTGCCGTCGCGGCCGTCCCGGTCACCCCGACCGTGCTCACCCCTCCGGTCATCACGTCGCCGATCCCCGACCAGGTCATCGTCGGCTCCGACGTCGTCATCTCGGGCACCGGCACGCCGGGCGACAACATCGCCTACGTGGTCTTCCCGAAGGGCCAGACGCCTCAGTCGTCCGCTCCCTTCGAGGAGGCCATCGCCGACGAGAGCATCGTCGTCGACGCGGCCGGCAACTGGACCACCACCCTCCGCAACGTCGAGGCCGGCAGCTTCACCGTCGTCGCCTTCGCGTTCACGGTCGACGCCGACGGCGTCCTGACCGGCATCTCCGGCGACTCGAACTCGGTCGACTTCAGCGTCGTCGCCGCCACCGCGGTCGCCGCTGCCGTCACCCCCGTCCGCGCCCCGGGCGGCCTCGCGTACACCGGCTCTGAGAACCAGGGCCTCGCGCTGGGCCTGGGCGCTGCCCTGACCCTCGCCGGCGCCGGTCTCGCGTTCGCGGCTCGCCGCCGCGCGAAGCTCGCGACCGTCACGGGCTCCGACTCGGAGTAGTTCGAGGCTGCAGCACGCGACACCGCACCACGCACACGGAGAAGGCCCCCGACCACATCGGTCGGGGGCCTTCCTCGTGTGCCGGCACCGCGCCTCCTGCGGGCTGCCCTGCGGTGTGCCGCGGGCCGTGCACCCACGGAACGACGAAGGCCCCCTCCCGATGCGGGAGGGGGCCTTCGTCGTCGCGACGACGGAACAGAGTGTGACGACGACCCGATGGTGGAGATGGGGGGAATTGAACCCCCGTCCATCGCTGAGATTGCACGCATTCTACGGGCGTAGCCAGATGAGACGTTCTGCTCGGCCCCGACCTTCGCTACTGGCTCCTAGGTCGACGGGCCCAGCCCGAGTGGAAGTCCCGCGTGACCCTCAGGCGTAGTCACGCAGCAAGCCCTCTAGATGACGTCAGGCTCTGGTTAGAAGGCGGTCACCAGACTGACGGACTCCATGTGGCTCTACTGCTTACGCAGCGAGAGCGAAGTCAGTGCGCTTGTTATTGGCACTTATTGTTTTCCAGAGATCGTTTACGAGATAACCCTGGATCCTCGGCCCGCTTCTCGTTCGCACACAGGCGATGTCGAAACCGATCATCCCCATGAGGGGGCCGTTGTCACACTCTGTTGTCTTGTGAAGAACCGTTGTCGCTGTGGTCGAGTCTACCCGCCCGACGCTGTCCGCTCTACTCGCCGAGGTGCTTCCGGGCCGACATCGCCGACTGCGCCTCACGGTTCGCCGTGCGCTCGCGCAGGGTCTGCCGCTTGTCGTACTCGCGCTTGCCCTTGGCGACCGCGATCTCGACCTTCGCCCGGCCGTCGCTGAAGTAGATCTTGAGGGGGATGACGGTGAAGCCGCCCTCCTTCGTCTTCTGCCCGATCTTCACGATCTGCTGCTTGTGCAGCAGCAGCTTCCGCTTGCGCCGGGGCGCGTGGTTGTTCCACGTGCCCTCGGTGTACTCGGGGATGTGCACCGCGTCGAGCCAGGCCTCGCCGGCGTCGACGAAGGCGTAGCCGTCGACGAGCGACGCCCGCCCCTGCCGCAGCGACTTGACCTCGGTGCCGCTCAGCACGATGCCGGCCTCGTAGGTGTCCTCGATCAGGTAGTCGTGGCGCGCCCGACGGTTGGTGGCCACGACCTTCTCGCCGCGTTCTTTCGCCACGCTCTGCCTCCGGTCGTTCGTGGGATGGTCTGCCCGCGATCAGGCAGCCTGTCAGTCTACACAGCCAGGCAGCGAAGGAGGCGCGGTGCAGGCTGACCTGCACCGCGCCTCCTTCAGGCCCCTGCCTCGGGACGCCGCGGCGTCGCTAGACCTTGAGGTACCGCCTGATGGCGACGTTGGCCGACAGCGCCGCCAGGGCGATGCCGATCACGACCACCACCGGCACGACGATCGCGGTCTCGCGCAGCCCGATGAACGGCGTCGAGGCGAAGGTCGTCACGAGGTAGCCCTTGACGAAGAAGTTGACGATCGCGATCAGCGCGCCGCCCGCCAGCACCGAGCCCACCAACGCGGCGATCACGCCCTCGAGGATGAACGGCGTCTGGATGAACCTGTTCGACGCGCCCACCAGCCGCATGATGCCGAGCTCCCGCCGTCGGCTGAAGGCGCTGAGCCGGATGGTGGTGGCGATCAGCAGCACCGCCGCGATGAGCATCAGCACCGCGATGCCGATGGCCGTGTAGCTCGCGGCGTTGAGCACCGAGAAGATCGGGTCGAGGTAGCCGCGCTGGTCGACGACGCTCTGCACGCCGGCGAGGCTCGACAGGCTCTCGGTGAGGACGTCCGACTGCGTCGGGTCCTTGAGGTTCACCCAGAAGGTCTCGTTGAGGTACGACGGCTGCACGAACTCGGTCGCGGGGCTGTCCGCGAACTGGGTCGTGAAGCGGGCGTAGGCCTCGTCCTGCGTCTCGAAGTACGACCTGTCGACGAACGGAGCGAGCACCTGGCTGCTGAGCTGGGCCTCGACGCCGTCGATCTGGTCCTGGGTGGCCTTGGCGCCCGTGCAGTTGCCGGTCGTGTCGGTCTCGGTGCAGAGGTAGACGGCCACCTGGGCCTTGTCGTACCAGTAGCCCTTCATCTGGTTGATCTGCAGCTGGAGCAGGGCCGCGGTGCCGACGAAGGTCAGCGAGATGAACGTGACGAGCACGACGGCGACGACCATCGAGACGTTGCGCCGGAGGCCGCTGCCGACCTCGCCGAGGACGAGTCCGAGTCTCATTCGTCCGCTCCCCTCAGGCTGAGGTCTTCCACACCGATGGCCTGGATGGGCACCGCCTGCGTCTGGTAGCCGCCGTGGCGCTCGTCGCGGAGGATGTTGCCGGCGCTCAGCTCGATGACCCGACGCTGCATCTGGTCGACGATGCCGGCGTCGTGCGTCGCCATGATGACCGTGGTGCCGCCGGCGTTGATCCGCTCGAGCAGTGTCATGATGCCCGCGCTGGTCGAGGGGTCGAGGTTCCCCGTGGGCTCGTCGGCCAGCAGGATCGAGGGCTTGTTGACGATGGCGCGGGCGATGGCCACGCGCTGCTGCTCGCCGCCCGAGAGCTCGTGCGGCAGGCGCTGCTGCTTGCCCACCAGGCCGACCATCTTCAGGACGTCGGGCACCGCCTCCTGGATGAAGCCCTTGCTCTTGCCGATCACCTGCAGGCTGAAGGCGACGTTGTCGAACACGCTCTTCTGCGGCAGCAGGCGGAAGTCCTGGAACACCACCCCGAGGTTGCGGCGGAAGTACGGGACCTTGCGGCTCGAGAGCACGCCGAGCTTCTGCCCGAGCACGTGGATCTGGCCCTTCGAGGGCTTCTCCTCCTTGAGCACGAGTCGCAGGAAGCTGGACTTGCCGGAGCCGGAGGCGCCGACGAGGAACACGAACTCGCCCTTGAGGATCTCGAGGGTGACCGAGTTCAGTGCCGGCCGGGGGTTGCCGGAATACACCTTGGTGACTTCATCAAAACGGATCATGACGGGGATCACCCTATGCGCGGGCTGCTCCGATCGCGGTCGCGACTCGCCCCTCGAACGGGCCTATGGAAGCGCTGGGAGGGAGCGGAGGAGGCGCGGTGCCGTCGCGCACCGCGCCTCCTCCGTGACTCCCCCGCGCCTCGTTCGCGCCCTGCTCAGTCGTCGTCGCGCTTGCGCCAGCGGATGCCCGCGGAGATGAAGCCGTCGAGGTCGCCGTCGAACACGTTCGACGGGTTGTTGACCTCGTGCTCGCTCCTCAGGTCCTTCACCATCTGGTACGGCGCGAGGACGTAGCTGCGGATCTGGTCGCCCCAGCTGGCCGTGATGTTGCCGGCGAGCTCTTTCTTCTTCGCGTTCTCCGCCTCCTTCTGCAGCAGCAGGAGGCGCGACTGCAGCACGCGCATCGCCGCGGCCCGGTTCTGGATCTGGCTCTTCTCGTTCTGCATCGAGACGACGGTGCCGGTCGGGATGTGGGTCAGGCGGACGGCCGAGTCGGTCGTGTTGACGCTCTGGCCGCCGGGGCCCGAGGACCGGAAGACGTCGACGCGGATGTCGTTCTCGGGGATCTCGACCGCCTCCGTCTCCTCCATCAGCGGGATGACCTCGACGGCGGCGAAGCTCGTCTGGCGCTTGCCTGCCGCACCGAAGGGGCTCATGCGGACGAGACGGTGCGTGCCGGCCTCGACGCTGAGGGTGCCGAAGGCGTAGGGCGCGTCGATCTCGAAGGTGGCGCTCTTGATGCCGGCTTCTTCGGCGTAGCTCGTGTCCATCACCGTGGCAGCCATGCCGTGCTTCTCGGCGTAGCGCAGGTACATGCGGAGCAGCATCTCGGCGAAGTCGGCCGCGTCGACGCCGCCGGCCCCCGCACGGATGGTGATGACCGCGGGCCGCGGGTCGTACTCGCCGTCGAGGAGCGTCTGCACCTCGAGCGTGTCCATCATCTTCTGCAGGCTCTTGAGCTCGGCCTGCGCCTCGTCCGCTGACTCCTGGTCGTCGCCGTCGTTGGCCATCTCGACCAGGACGCCGAGGTCGTCGAGGCGCTGCTCGGTGGTCTCGAGCTTCTCGAGCTCGGCCTGGCGGTGGCTGAGCGCGCTGGTGACCTTCTGCGCGTTCTCGGTGTCGTCCCAGAGGTCGGGCGCCGACGCCTGCTCGCTGAGCTGGGCGATCTCGGCGACGAGCCGGTCTTGCCCGATCACGGCCCGGATGTCCTCGAACGTGGCCCGGAGGGCGGCAATCTGCTCAGAGAAGTCCAGTGCGATCATGGTGGTCGAGCTTACCGGGCCGGGGCGCACGGGGCCTGCGCGTCGGGGCTGCCGCCGCCGTGGGCGTCGGGCGTCAGGCGTCGGGCGTCAGCGTCGGCGTCGGCGTCGGCGTCGGGCTCAGCGGTCCGAGCCGCCCCGGGGC
>NZ_CAUPYL010000150.1:0-6424 GCF_963515265.1 uncultured Frigoribacterium sp. | reverse complement strand
GCGACGCACCGTGCGGCCCAGGCTATCCGGTGCGGTCCGACGGTCGCGGCGCCCGTGTCGTCCGCCTCGCCCGGGCGGCCGCAGCCTTGGCCCGGGCCCGCCGACCCCGGTCCGTAGGCGAGAAGGGACGCGGCAGGGGCGGGCCCACGCCGGCCCAGTCCCTTCTCACCTGTCGCGCGGCCCCGGCGCGGTCGGCGACGCCTCCCGTCAGCGGAAGTCGCCGAGCTGGCGCTCGACCGGCACCGTCCCCTCGACGACGACGTCGCCGGTGTGCGCGGTGGTGACCGTCTCGATCAGGACGATCTCCACCTCCTCGTCGGCGATCGGGTTGTGCTGGACCCCCCGCGGCACGACGTGGAACTGGCCAGGGCCCAGCACCACCTCCTGGTCGCCCGGCAGCTGGATGCGGAGGCGGCCCGAGACGACCAGGAACATCTCGTCCTCGGCCTCGTGGGCGTGCCAGACGAGCTCGCCGAGCAGCTTCGCGACCTTCACGTACTGGTCGTTGACCTGCCCCACGACCCGAGGCGTCCAGTGCGCCTCGACCTGGCTCAGCTCGTGGGCGAGGTCGATGCCGCTGATGTCCGTCACGAGGCCATCCTGCCGTGCGAACGCGCCCCTGCGTCGGACGGCGCGCGTCGGGCTCCCGCCACCGGTCGCAGACCGGCGCCCTAGGCGCCCTCGTCGAGGAGGCGCGTGAGCTCGGGCGCGAGGGCCGCGGCCCAGAGCTGGTGCACCCGCGACCACGACCAGAGGCGGCCCCGGACCTGTGCGGCGCCGGCGTCGAGGTCGGGGAAGCGCACGAAGACGCAGTCGCCGCGACGACGCACGAGCTCTGCGGTCGCCGCGTCCAGCCGGGCGACCTGCCGCCGGATCAGCTCCCGGCCCGTCCAGGCGGTCTCGGTGAAGCGGTCCATCGGCGGGTTGCCGCCGACGATCACGGGGGTGAGGACACGGCCGGGCCGACGAGCGCAGTCGAGGAGCCGGTCGAGGTCGCGCGTCCAGGCCTCGGCCGAGGTCATCAGCATGACGTCGCTGAAGCCGAGGGCGACGACGGTCACGTCGACGTCGGCGAGCGCCGCGGTCCCGTTCTCCGCCGCGTCGCGGACCGTGAGCAGGGCGGTCCCGGCCTCGCTCCAGACCAGCGGCCGGCCGCGCCGTGCCTCGACGAGCGACGCCACGCGGGCGAGGGTGGTGAGGTCGTCGTGGAGCACGCCGAAGCGGGCCCCGGCGGGGCTGCCGAGCCAGCCGACCCGGTCGGCCGACGGGTCGGCCCGAGCCTCGACTGCGGCCTGCAGATCAGCTGCCGTCGGGGCTGGCGGGAACGTCCCGCCGCGGACGAGGTGGCGGAACCAGGCCAGCCGGAGGCGCAGCACCGGACGCAGGACCCACCGCGCCAGCCCCGTCGCCCCCATGATCGCGACCGTACCCCGTCGCGTGTCTGCGACGACGTGGGTGATCCGCTGAGCGCACCCGCGCCTCCTGCGATGTCCGCAGAACGAGTGCCGCCCCACTCCTGACAGCCTCGGGGTACCCCACTTGACGGCACAAGTGAGGACAGTCGACCGATGTCGGGACCGGGGACCGCTTGACTCTGACAGCTCGATGATCCCCGTCGCCGAGCACCCACCCGACGAAAGGCTCCGCCGTGCCCACCAAGCACCGCGCTCGATCAGCGCGCCCTCACCTCCGACTGCTGGCAGGCAGCTGCGTCGTCGCGCTCGTCGCCGGCGGCTCGGCCCTGCTCGTGCCCCAGATGGCCTCCGCGGCCGAGAAGTTCTCGACCGCGACGATCTACGGGACCGTGTCCGGCTCTTCCTCCGTGGTGTCGATCGACCGGACCACCGGTGCGACGACCACCGTGCTCACCGAGCCGACCGGCGCGACCGGGCTGAACCAGCTCGGCTTCACGAACGACGGCGACAAGCTGCTGATGACCAACGGGACGAACGTGTACGAGTACACGGCGTCGGCGTCGACGCCGGGCACCGCCTGGGAGACCACCGCCCGCTCGACCGGCGCCACGGTGGCCAACCAGATGGGCGGGGTCGACCCCCGGACGGACAAGTACTGGTTCGGCGGGTTCGCCTCGTCGACGGCCGACGAGGGCACGTTCACCTTCACGAACTACGACCCGGCCACGAACACCATCGCCGGCACGCCGACGACGGTCAAGACCCTGTCGGCTCCCGGCGGAAACGGCGACCTCGCGTTCGACCGCCTCGGCAACATGTACTTCATCTCGAGCAGCGCCGTGCCGTCCGGGGGCACCGGCACCGCCCAGGTCTTCCGCGTCGACGCCGCGGCCCTGGACGGGGGGACCACGAGAGCGACCCCGGTGGGTCCCGTCATCACGCCGCCGTCGGCCCTCACCTCGCTGGCCTTCGCCGACGACGGCTACCTCTACATCTCCGGCAGCGGGGCGAACAGCTTCCTCAAGGTGAACCCCGTCACGGGTGACATCCTCGAGCGGCGCTCCCCCCGCTCCGCCCTGACCGACATGGGCACGCGCCAGTACCCCTCCACCGGTCAGGCGTCGACGACGCTCTCCGAGGGGCGCCACGACGCCGACGACCAGTTCACCGTCGCCGTCGGCGGCGGGGACATCCCGAAGCCGGCCACCGCGAGCACGACCGACAAGGGCACGTCGGCGACCGCCGGTCCCGTCATCCTGCTGCCCGGCCAGTCGTACACGGCGACGCAGACGCCCGCCAACGACAAGACGAACCCGGCGGACTACGCGACGGAGTACCGGTGCACGGACATCGGGACCGGCGCCGTCGTGTCGGAGGGCACGGGCAGCACCGCCGCCTTCACCGTGCCGTCGGCCAACGGCAGCAACGTGAAGTGCGAGTTCACGAACCCGCTCGCCGGCCCGACCGCCCAGGACGACGCGTCGCGCGGCGCCGTCGAGGGCCGTCCGGTCACGGTCGACGTGCTCGCCAACGACTCCGGCGACCTCGACGCCACCAGCGTGCGCCTGCTCGCGCCCGCCGTCACCGGTGCACAGCTGTCGAGCGACGGCCGCACCCTCGTCGTCCCCGGCGAGGGCACCTGGACGGTCGACGCCGCCACGGGCCGCGTGACGTTCACCCCCGCCGACGGTCTCGTCGGGGACCCGACGAAGGTGAGCTACACCGTCGACGACGTCCGCGGCAAGCGCGGCTCGGCGGCGATCACCGTCGCCTTCGCGGGCACCGCGGTCGCCGACGCCGCGACGACCAGCCAGGGCGCCGCCGTCGAGATCGACGTGCTCGGGAACGACCGCGGCCGCATCGACCGCACCTCCGTGACGTTCTCTGCGGCCGGACAGCCCGCCGGCGCCGTCCTCTCGGACGACGGACGCACGCTGACCGTGCCCGGCCAGGGCACCTGGACCGCGTCGCCGACCACCGGCCAGGTCACGTTCACGCCCGACCCCGCGTTCCGCGGCGACGCGACGCCGGTGACGTACCGCGCCCTCGACGGCGACGGCACCGCCTCCACCGCTCCGATCTCCGTGTCGGTCACCGCTCTCGCCCCCCGGGCCACGGACGACATCGCGACGACCGGGCAGAACGCCCCCGTCACGGTCGACGTGACCGCCAACGACGCCCCCGGCGTGACCGGCGGCACCCCGGTCGACCCGACCACCGTCGTGTTCCCCGCCGCGGGCCAGCCCGCCGGGGTCACGGTCTCGGGCGACGGCCGCGTCGCGACCGTCGACGGCCAGGGCACCTACCGCGCCGACCCCCGCACCGGCGTCGTGACCTTCACCCCGGCGCCCGGCTACGCCGGTCGCGTCGACGTCGTCACCTACCAGGTGTCGGACATCAGCGGCCTGACGGACACCGCCACCATCGAGGTGACCGTGAACACGGTCGCCCCGACGGCGAAGCCCGACCGCCCGACCACGACCCAGGGTCGCCCCGTCGTGACCGACGTGCTCGACAACGACGTGGCCGGCAACGAGCAGACCCCGATCGACCCGACGAGCGTGTCGTTCACCACCCCCGGCCAGCCCGCCGACGCGACCGTGTCGAAGGACGGCCGTACCCTCACCGTGCCCGACCAGGGCGTCTACGAGATCGACCCGGGCACCGGCGAGATCACCTTCACGCCCGAGCCCGCGTTCCGCGGCGAGGCCACCCCGGTCAGCTACTGGGTCGCCGACAGCGACGGCGAGTCGTCCGTGACGACCGTCACGGTCACCGTCGCCCCGGTGGGCCCGGCGCCCGCCGACGACACGGACGCGACGAGCCAGAACACGCCCGTCCTGATCGACGTCACCTCGAACGACGCACCCGGCGTGGAGGGCGGCACGCCGCTCGACCCGACCACCGTCGTCTTCCCGACCACCGGCCAGCCCTCTGGCGCGACGGTCTCGGACGACGGCCGCACGCTGACGGTCCCCGGCCAGGGCACCTGGACGGCCGACCCGACCACCGGAAAGGTGACCTACACGCCCGCCCAGGGCGCCACCGGCACGACGAGCCCCGTCGTCTACCAGGTCGCCGACACGGGCGGGGCCCAGGGCGCCGGCCGGATCACGGTCACCGTGGCGCCCGTCACGCCGACCGCGACCGACGACACGGCCGAGACCCGTCAGGGCACCCCGGTGACGGTCGACGTGGTCGGGAACGACCGCGGCGGCAACGCCCGGACGCCGATCGAGCCGACCTCGGTCGTGTTCCCCGCGAAGGGACAGCCCGCGGGAGCAGCCGTGTCGACCGACCGCCGCACGCTCACGGTCGCCGACCAGGGCAGCTACACGATCGACCCGACCACCGGAGCGATCACCTTCACCCCGGTCGCGGGCTTCCGCGGCGAGGCCTCGCCGGTCGTCTACGGCGTCTCCGACGTCGACCGCACCTCGACCACGGCGACGCTCACCGTCACCGTGCGGGAGGTCGGGCCGAAGGCCCAGGACGACACGGCCAGCACGCCGCAGAACACCGCGGTCACCGTCGACCTCCCGCGGAACGACGCCCCCGGCGTGGCAGGCGGCACGGCGGTCGACCGGAGCACCGTGGTCTTCACCGCCGCAGGCCAGCCGAAGGACGCCGTCGTCTCCGACGGCGGCCGCACGCTGACCGTCCCGGCGCAGGGCGTGTGGACCGTCGACCGCACCTCGGGCGTCGCGACCTTCACGCCGGCCGACGGCTTCGCCGGCACGACGACGCCGGTCACGTACCGGATCGCCGACGCGGGGGGCGCCACGAGCACCGCCGTCGCCACGGTCACGGTGACCCCGGTCGCCCCGCGTGCCGGGGACGACCAGGCGACCACCCCGCAGAACACCCCGGTCACGGTCGACCTCGTCGCCAACGACGCCGCGGGCGTCCGCGGCGGTGCGACGATCGACCCGACCTCGGTCGTGTTCACGACGACCGGCCAGCCGGCCGGAGCCGCGCTCTCCGACGGCGGGAAGACCCTCACCCTGCCCGGCGTCGGCGTGCTGCGGATCGACCCCGCGACGGGCTCGGTCGTCTTCTCTCCGGCTCAGGCCTTCGTCGGCACCACGGCACCGGTCACCTACCAGGTCGCCGACGCACGCGGACTCACCGCGACGGCCACCGTCGTGGTCACCGTCACCTCGGTCGCCCCCACGGCCGCACCGGACAGCGCGCAGACGCCGGCCAGGACCCCCGTGACGATCGACCCGGTGGCGAACGACGCGCCCGGCAACGCCCGCACCCCGCTGGCCCCGACGTCCGTCAGGCTGCTCGACGGGACCGGCTCGCCGGTCACGACCGTCACGATCGCCGGCACCGGGACCTTCACGGTGGACGCGACGACGGGACGGGTCACCTTCGCCCCCGAGGCCGCGTACACCGGCACGGCGACCGTGCCCTACGTCGTCAGCGACGTCGACGGCGGCATCGCCCGCTCGACCGTCTCCGTGACGGTGGGCGCTCCCCCGACCGCCGTGGACGACCGCGGCACGACGGCCCCGGGCACGCCCGTGACCGTCACGGTGACGGGCAACGACAGCTCGGGCTCGACCGCGCTCGACCCGCGCTCGGTGCAGCTCGTCGACCCGGCCAGCGGCGAGCTCGTCTCGTCGGTGACGGTGCCCCGCACGGGCACCTGGCGGGTCGGCATCGACGGCACGATCACCTTCACCCCCGAGGCGGCGTTCTCCGGGACGGCGGCCGTCACCTACTCGGTCGCCGACGAGGACGGCAGCCGCTCGACCGCCGAGCTGGCCGTGACGGTGCCCGCGGCACCGGGCGTCGCCGTCACCCCGGCAGCTGACGGAGGCGGCCTGGTCGTCACCGCACCCGGCGGCGGCAGCCTCGCCTTCACCGGCACGGAGCTGGCGGTGCCCGCGAGCATCGCGGTGCTGCTGCTGGTCGCGGGCGGGACCCTGCTGGTGCTCCGTCGCCCGCGGAAGCCGGCACGCCGGCACTGAGCTGCGGGGCACCGGCCGGCAGCGCTGAGC
>NZ_CAUPYL010000149.1:0-6448 GCF_963515265.1 uncultured Frigoribacterium sp. | reverse complement strand
GAACGGACGCGTGTCCGCCGCCCCTCCGCTCCCGCACCGACCCGTCACGCAGCACGACTGGCGTGAGGTGGTCGGCCTGCACTGGCGGGTCGAGCCCGACCTCGTCGCCCCGCTCGTGCCGCCCGGCACCCGCCCCGACGAGCACGACGGCGCGGCCTGGGCCAGCCTCGTCGCCTACCGCTTCGTCGACAGCACGGTGCCGCCCCTGCCGAGGCTCGGCCGCCTCGGGACCATGACCGAGATCGTCGTGCAGCTGGCGACGGTCGACGACGCCGGCAGGCGGGGCGTCGCCTACCGCTCGATCGACACGCAGCACCTCCCGGCGGTGCTCGCCGCGCGCACGATCGGCCTGCCCTACGTCTGGGCCCGAGCAGGCTCACGGGTTCGGGCGGACGACGTCGCGCACCGCACACAGCGCCATCGAGGAGGTGCGGGCAGCCTCGTCCGCGTCGTCCCGGGCGACGAGGTGGTCGCGCCCGACCCGGCCCTGGAGTTCCTGACGGAGCGCTGGGGCGTGCACGCAGCCTCCCTCGGCCGGACCCGCTGGTGGCGGAGGGCCCACGAGCCGTGGCCCCTGCGGACCGCGACGGTGACCCGCCTCGACGACGAGCTGCTCGCGGCGGCCGGCCTGCCCGGCCTCGTCGACCACGAGCCCGACCTCACGACGTGGTCGCCGGGCGTCGTCGTCCGGTACTCACGCGGCTGAGGGTCCTCCTCATTCAGGACGATCGGTCCTGAGCCGTGCGGCGGGGGGAGGCGCAGTCCTGAATCGTGCACGGATCAGGAAAGCGGAAGGCACGGGTCCTGAACTGCGCCAGCTCGTGCGGTCGACCCTTCGCGCGGCTGACGCTCAGCCTCCGCCCCTACCCTCACCAAAACGAGACAAACGGTCTCGTTGAACGCGAGGAAGCGAGACACCATGACCACGAACGACCGCCCGCTGACCGGCTCGACCTCCATCGGCGACTGGCTCGACCACCCCGAGGGCGGCGCCCTCGTCCGTGAGGTCCTCGGGCAGGGAGGCGCGTTAGACGAGTCGTCGCTCGCTCCCGTCCGGGGCCTGCCGTTGCAGCAGCTCGTCGCGCTGAGCCAGGGCCAGCTGCCGCAGGCGGTCGTCGACGACCTCGTGCTCCGGGCCAACGGCGGCGTGCTCCCCGAGGAGGCGGCGGGCGGCGACGACACCGGCCCCTGGCGCGAGAAGGCCACGCCGGGCCGGTTCACGGGCAAGACCGTCGTCGTCACCGGCGCGGCCTCCGGGATCGGCCGGGCCACCGCCTCCCGCGTGGCCCGCGAGGGCGGCCGCGTCGTCGCCGTCGACCTCTTCGCCGACAAGCTGGAGGCGCTCGTCGCCGACCTGCCGGACCTCGACGTCCCCCTCGTCACGGTCGCCGGGGACATCACGGCGCAGGCGGACGTCGACCGCATCGTCGCCGCCGCCGACGGGCGCATCGACGCCCTCGCGAACATCGCGGGCATCAACGACGACTTCTCGCCGCTGCACGAGACGAGCGACGCCATGTGGGACAAGGTCATCGCCGTCAACCTCACCGGCGCGTTCAAGCTCTCGCGGGCGGTGCTGCCGCTCATGCAGGAGGCGGGTCGCGGCTCGGTCGTCAACGTCGCCTCCGAGGCCGGGCTGCGCGGCAACGCCTCGGGCAACGCCTACACGGTGTCCAAGCACGGCGTGGTCGGCCTGACGAAGTCGGCGGCGTTCATGTACGCCGGCCAGGGCATCCGGGTCAACGCGGTGGCGCCCGGCGGGGTCGCGACGGGGATCCCCTTCCCGGCGACCGTGTCCGAGGTCGGGTCGGCGCGGCTGCGGCCGTTCCAGGCGGCGATCCCCACCATCGCGACCGCCGAGGAGCTGGCTGCGTCGATCACGTTCCTGCTGAGCGACGACGCGGTGAACATCAACGGTGCGATCCTCGCCAGCGACGGCGGCTGGTCGGTGCAGTAGGCCGCGGACTCCGGTGCTCGCACGATTCAGGAGATGTCGCGTGCCGCCTCCTGACCTGTGCACGATCCAGGCCCGGGAGTCCTGCGCAACGCGAACTCAGGACTCAACGTCCTGAATGAGGAGGGGACGGCGCGGTCACGAGCCGCGGATGGGCGAAGCTGGAGGCATGGTGACGACACGACCCGGCCGGGCCCGCAGCGAGGAGGCGCGCCTCGCGATCCTGCTGGCGACCCGCGACGAGCTCGCCGAGCGCGGCTACGACAAGCTCTCGCTCGACCGGGTCGCGGTCGCGGCCGGCGTCGGCAAGCAGACGATCTACCGCTGGTGGTCGTCGAAGGCGGCGCTCGTGGCCGAGGGCGTCCTCGAGGGGCACCTGATGCCCGGGCTCGCCGTGCCGAGCCCCGAGACCGACAGCGCCGACGTCTGGGCCGACGTCGCGGGGTGGCTGCGCGACTTCGGCCGCGCGCTCGCGACGCCGTCGACGGCCGCCTTGCTGAGGGCGACGTCGGCGGCGACCGCGGAGGACGACGAGGTGGCGGCGCGCTACGACGAGCAGCTCACGACGGTGACGAGGGTGGCCCTCGAGGCGCGGTTCGACCGCGCGGCGGCCGCCGGTCAGGTGCGCGCCGGCGCCCCGATCGCGACGGCGGTCGAGGCGTTGGTAGGTCTGCTCAGCTACCACATCGTGACGCGGCGGGACCTGACGGAGGAGTCGGTCGACGGCGCCGTCCGACTCCTCCGGGACGGCGTCGGCGCCTGAGGGCAGCGGCTGCCGACCCGCGCGCGACTGCGGGCTAGTGCTTGGGCGGGCCCGGCTTGGGGTGCCCGGGGATCGAGTCGCCCGACATGTTCAGGTCGTCGGGGTCGACCTCGACCGTGCCGACGTCGTCCGGGCCGCCGGTGCCGGGCAGGGTCGTGATCGCGTCCTCGTCGATGTCGTCGTCGACGGCGGGGGAGTCCGACACGGGGGTCGACTGCATCTCGTCGATCGTCTCGTCGCTGCGCGGGCTGTCGAACGTGGGGTCGTCGGTGTCCGTGGTCGCCTCGGAGGGCCGCTTGCTGTGATCGTCGTTGGTCATGGGCGCGAGCGTACGCCGTGTCCCGAGGGGCGACACCCAGGAGGCGGTGATCGCCCCCCGAGGGACCCGAGCGGCTCCATGGGCGAGAAGGGACGTCGTCGGCGGGGGCCCGCGTCCATGTCGCCCCTTCTCGCCTCCGACTCGCGAGAAGCGGGCCAAGGCCGGCCCGCGCCTCCTACAGGGCGGTCGCGCGCAGCAGCAGCAGCTGCTCCGGGTGCAGGGCGGGCAGCTGCAGCCCTTGCTCGGCGAGCACGCCGCCCGACAGCACGACGCCCCCGTCGACGACCCACGGCGGCGGCGAGTCGGACCGCGTGCGGGGCACGTCGCCGGGCGCCTGCAGCTCGACGCGGTACCGGCGGGCCGGGTCGAGCCCGGGCAGCGGCACGGACCCCGTCGCCGAGGTGAGCGGCGTCGTCAGCTGGACGAAGGCGAAGAGGGCGTCCGACCCGTCCTGCGACACGACGCCGTGCAGCAGCGACGACTCGTCGACGTGGTCGGCGCGCACGACGCGACCGGTGTGCACGAGCGGTCGCACCTCCTTGTAGAGGTCGACCCAGCGGGCCAGCTCGGCGCGCTCGTCGGCCGAGGCCCGGGAGACGTCCCACTCGATGCCGAAGTGGCTGAAGAGCGCGGTGCCGGCGCGGAACGCCACGGTGTGCGTGCGGCCGGTCGAGTGGGAGTGCGGTGAGCCGACGTGCGAGCCCGTGATCTCGCCGGGCAGCAGCTGAGAGGTCCAGCGCTGGATCTGCTGGCGCTCGAGCGGGTCGATGTTGTCGCTGGCCCAGACCCGGTCGGTCCGCTCGAGCACGGCGAGGTCGGCTCGGGCGCCTCCGGACGAGCACGACTCGATCTCGACGGCCGGGAACCGCCCGCGCAGCTCGTCGAGCAGCCGGTAGAGCGCGAGGGTCTGCTCGTGCACGCCCGGCGTGCCGGTGGGGGAGTGGCCGGCCTCGAGCAGGTCGCGGTTGTGGTCCCACTTGACGTACGCGACGTCGTGCGAGCCGAGCAGGTCGGTGAGTCGCTCGAGCAGGTACGCGTACGCCTCGGGGTGCCCGAGGTCGAGCACCTGCTGGCTGCGCCCGGTCATGGGGAGCCGGCCGGCCGGCGCGAGCATCCACTCGGGGTGGGCGCGGGCCAGGTCGCTGTCGGGGTTCACCATCTCGGGCTCGACCCAGATGCCGAAGTCGAGGCCGAGCTCGCGCACGGCGCCGATCAGCGGCTCGAGGCCGTCGGGCCAGACCGTCTCGTCGACGAACCAGTCGCCGAGGCCGGCCGTGTCGTCTCGCCGCCCGCGGAACCACCCGTCGTCGAGCACGAACCGCTCGGCGCCGACCTCGGCGGCCGCGCGGGCGAGCTCGACGAGTCGGTCGAGGTCGTGGTCGAAGTAGACGGCCTCCCAGGTGTTGAGCACGACGGGCCGCGGCGACGAGGGGTGCCCGTCGCGCGACCTGAGGTGCTCGTGGAACCGCGCCGCGGCGGCGTCTAGGCCTCGCCCCCAGGAGGCGTAGACCCACGGCCCCTGGTACGTCTCGCCGGCCGCGAGCCGCACCTCGCCGGGCAGCAGCAGCTCGCCGCCGCCGATCACGCTCGTGCCGCTCGCCATGCGCTCGGCGTACTCGCGGTGGTCGCCGCTCCACGCGACGTGCAGCGTCCACACCTCGCCGGACGAGAAGCCGAAGCCGGGCGTGCCGGCGGCCAGCACCAAGGAGGCGTCGGCCCCGGTCCGTCCGCGCCGCGAGTCGCGCACGTGCGCGCCCACGACGAACGGCAGCCGCTGCGGGGCGCGCTCGCGGCCCCACCGGCCGGCGAGGTCGAGCACCTCCTGGGCGCGCCGGGGCACGGGCAGGGCGATCTGCAGCGAGTCGACGACGAACTCGTCGCCGGAGGTGCGGGTGACCGCGGCGCGGCTGCGCAGCAGCCCCGACCCGAGCAGCTCGACGACGACGTCGACCGCGAGGCCCGACTGCTCGTCGACGCCGTGCACGGTGAGGACGCGGCCCTCGAGCGTGGTGGCCTCAGCCCGGAAGAGCGGCGTCCAGGACGTCCCGGCACTGTGCCCCTCGAGGCCGGGCTGGCCCCGCCAGCCACCGGAGGCGAGGGGCAGCAGCTCGACGACCTCGGGCTCGTCGAGCTCGTTCGGCACGACGCCGGCGAGGCCGCCGCGGACGACGGCCTCGAGCTCGTCCGCCGAGAGGTCGCCGAGGGCGGCGCCCCACCAGGCGACGACGGGCAGGCGGCCCGCGCCGAGGTCGAGCACGACGCTCACGCCGCCCGAGGTGAGGTGGACGACCGAAGGGATCGCGTCAGCCGTGGGCCCCGCCGTCGCGGGGTCGGTGGTCCGGTCGGTCGTGGGGTCGGACGGCGTCGTCATCGTGCTCCTCTGGCGGGGTCGCGTGCTGCCGAGGGGGTCGACCTCGACGTTTATTTGTAGTGCGCAACGATGTGGTCGGTCAAGGAGGGGGTCCCTCGTTACACTCTGAGCGTCGGAGGAGGCGCCGTGGACGACCCAGCCGAGCCGTTGAGCGTCACGAGGCCCGCACCGCTGCTGCCGCGCCGCGGCACCGGTCACCAGGTGATCGTCGAGCTGTTGCTGCACGGCCCGCTGACCCGCGGCGAGCTGGGGCTCGCGCTCGGCCTCACCCCGGGCTCGGTGACGCGCGCGGTCCGACCCCTGCTCGACGCCGGGGTGGTGTCCGAGCTCGGCCCGGTGCTCGGCCCCGGCCTCGGGCGCCCGGTGACCCCGCTCGACCTCGTCCTCGACCGCGACGTGGTCGTCGGGGTCAAGATCACCGCCGCCCGCGTCTGGGGCGTGGTCGCCGGCCTGCGCGCCGAGGTGCTGCACGAGGCGTCGACGGAGCTCGCGTCGACGGATCCCGTCGTCGTGGCGGACGCCGTCGTCGATCTCGTGCGTGAGCTGCTCGTCCTGTGTCCGGACCGGGCCGTCCACGGGGTCGGGGTGAGCGTCGGCGGACAGCTCGACGCCGAGGGCCGCGTCTCGGTCGCGCCGCTGCTCGGCTGGGTCGACGTCGACCTCGGCGCCGCCCTCCGGCAGCGCCTCGACCTGCCCGTCGTCGTCGACAACGACGTGGTGTCGCTCGTCCGCGCGGAGCGCTGGCTCGGGTCCGCGCGGGACCTCGACCGCTTCGCCCTGGTGACGATCGGTGCGGGCCTGGGCTACGCCCTGGTCGTCGGGGGAGAGATCCTCGACCTGCCGACGAGCGCGCGGAGCCCGATCGCCCACGTGCCGCTCGGCATCGGCGACGGCGTCTGCGACGAGGGCCACCGGGGGTGCGCCTCCTCGGTGCTGGCCCTGCCGGCCGTGCTCGACCGGGCCGCCGAGGCCCTGGGACGGGGCGGCGACGTCTCGCTCGACGACCTGCTGGCGGCGCACGCGTCCGGGCACGCCGGGGCG
>NZ_CAUPYL010000148.1:0-6455 GCF_963515265.1 uncultured Frigoribacterium sp. | reverse complement strand
CACCCGCACTGCGCCCGCCCGGCTCCGCTCCGCCCCGCCCGGCTCTGCCGGACCCAGCTGGCTCGACGGCGTCGGGGGACGCGGCGGGGGAGGGCCCACGCCTGCGGCGTCCCTTCTCGCCCACCGAAGCAGCCAGCCCATGCACCGCACCGAACCGGGAGTCCGCAGCCGCGCCTCTGCGCAGCCGCGTCTCGCGCAGCCGCGCGGAGAGGTCCCCGATCCCGCCCTCGACGTCGTCCGGCCAGCACACGGTGATGAGACGTCGTCGGTGAGACGTCACCTGTGCGGCGTGCAGGGCTGCATCATGCGGGGATGGCGCTGCCCTCGCGCCGACAGGGGCCGGGATGACCGCCGGCCACGGCTCGTGCTCGCTCCGGGAGGCGTCTACCGACTCTCCGCGCGCGGTGGTGCCTCGTCTCAGGTCGTGAGGTCCGCCTCCCAGTTGGTGCGCTGGATCTCGACGTCCAGCTCGCGCAGCTCGCGTGCCGTGTCGTCGGCACGTCGGCGCAGCTCGGCGACCGGCAGCGCCGCGAACTGGCGGAGCTCGCTGCGCAGCTGCCGGAACCCGCCGCCGCCTCCGCCCTGGGCCGCGTCGGCCGCGCTCGACAGCAGGCTGTGCCGCGCGCGGAGCGTCTCGCGGCGGGCCAGCGCGGCGGTCATGGTGCGACCGTCGGCGAGCAGCACGGAGGCGTTGGTCAGGTTGACCGCGACCACCAGCTCCTCGAGACGGTCGAGCGACCGCGACACCTCGTCGACGAGGGCCGCCGCGTCCTCGGCGGGCTCCTCGCCCTCCTGGTAACGGGCGTTCTGGCGGATCCGCTCCTGCGCCTGCGCGATTCGTCGCTGCAGGTCGGCTCGGGTCATGAGTGCCTCGGCGAGCTTCATGCCGCCATCCTGCCAGGCACCGCCGTCACCATGCCGCCTCCGCGCCTCCGCGCCTCTGCGCCTCCTCGCGCGCCTCGACCGATCGCCGAGACGAGCGGCGCGCAGGAGGCGGCGGCACGGCCGGTCGCCCAGCCTCCGGGAGCAGGATGGCGCGATGAGAGCGAAGCGCATCGAGCCCGGGCCCGGCCAGGAATCCGTCTGGGACTACCCGCGGCCGCCCCGCGTCGAGGCGCGCCCCGAGCGCGTCGTCGTCCGGCTCGGCGGCGAGGTCGTCGCCGACACCACGAACGCCTACCGCGTGCTCGAGACGAGCCACCCCCCGGTCTGGTACCTGCCCCGCGAGGCGTTCGTCGAAGGTTCCCTGTCGGCGGGCCAGGGCCGCAGCATGTGCGAGTTCAAGGGGACGGCCCGCTACCTGGACGTCCGGGGCGGCGGGACCACCGCCTCCTCGGCGGGCTGGACCTACCCGAGCCCCTGGCCCGGCTACGAGATGCTCGCCGACCACGTCGCCCTCTACCCGAGCCGGTTCGACTCGTGCGAGGTCGACGGCGAGGTCGTCGAGGCCCAGGACGGCGACTTCTACGGCGGCTGGATCACCTCGCGCGTCGTCGGGCCGTTCAAGGGAGCCCCCGGCACCCTCGGCTGGTGACGTCCGGGTGCGGCTCCGAGCTAGGGCGCCGGACTCGCCGTCAGGGCCGCGACGACCGTCTCGGCGTCGTCGAACCACTTCGTGTAGTGGTCGGGGTCGGCGTTGACCTGCACCGCGTGGGCGGCCTGGGTCGGCGTCAGCTCCTTCCAGCCGGGCATCCGCACCAGCTTGGTGAAGAAGCTCGTCGCGGCCGTGTACGGGTCCATGCGCTGCTCGTAGGTGCCCCACTGGCCGTTGTCCCGCTGCTGGAACAGCCCCCGGCTGTCGGGGCCCACCTCGTCGCCGTGGTCGATGTTGCGGAGGCTCGACTCGCCCATCGCGGTCATCACCCCGATCGCCTGGGTGTGGGTGCCGATGCCCTGGGCCTTCGCCGCCTCCATGATCCAGGCGGCGTTGATCAGCCTGTCCTGGCAGTAGCCCGCGATCGGCCCGGCGGGCACGCTGATCGTGCCGACCACGACGGGCTCGACGTCGGGGCAGGTCACGCCCACGGCGACCGGCTCGGACGGCTCGTCCGGCGTGCCGGCCAGCGACGCCACGACCATCACGAGCGCCACGACGAGTGCGACGACCCCGCCGCAGAACACGACGGAGGCGGCGATCACGAGACGGCGCACGGCAGGCTCCCGGGGGTGGTGACGAGGGCGGACGGGGACGGACCCGACCGAATATAGGGCCCTGTCCTGGACGATCCCGACAGGCGCCCTGCACGTCACCTCGGTCAGCGGGCGGGCGGCACCGCCTCGGGGTCGCCCGCGTCGCCGGTCGACCCGACCCGCGCCTCCTCGGCTCGGACGCTGCCGCCGGCTCCGCGATCGACGCCTCCTCCGCCGCCGCGCCCACGCCGGGAGATCATGGTGACGCCCCAGAGGACGACCCCGATCGCCAGCAGGATGCCCGCGATCTGGTACTGCTCGCCGCCCCGGCCGGACGAGAACGGCAGCACGAGCCAGAGGCAGGCGACGACTCCGACGACCGGCAGCACGCGCCCGGCCCGGAAGTGGTGCCTGCCGACGTCGTCGCGGCGCAGCACGAGCACGGTGACGTTGACGATCGCGAACACGACGAGCAACAGCAGCGACGTCGTGCCGCCGAGCACGGCGACGACCGGCGACTCCGGGCTGAGCGACACGTAGCCGATCAGCGCCAGCGAGAGAGCGGTGGTGAAGACGATCGACGCCCACGGCGTCTGGCGGGTGCGGTGCACCCTCGACAGGAACCCGGGCAGCACGCCCTGCTTGCTCATGCCGTAGAGCAGGCGGCTCGCCATCATCATGTTGATCAGCGCGCTGTTGGCGACGGCGAACATCGAGATGAACGGCAGCAGCTGTCCGATCGGGAACCCGGGGGCCGCCGTGTTCACGACCGTGACGAGCGGCGTCTCGTTGTCGGCCAGCTCGCCGATCGGCACGACGGCGACTGCGCAGATCGAGACCAGCACGTAGACGACGGCGGTGATGCCGAGGCCCGTGAGCATGGTGCGGGGGAAGATCCGGCTCGGGTCCTTGGTCTCTTCTGCCATGTTGACGCTGTCCTCGAAGCCGACCATCGCGAAGAAGGCCAACGACGTCGCCGTGCTCACGCTGAGCAGCAGCGACTTGTCACCAGGCGTCTCGAAGATCGTGACCCGCGACAGGTCGGCGTTGCCACCCGCGATGGCCCAGAAGCCGATCATGATGACCATCACGAGGCCGGACAGCTCGACCAGCGTCAGCACGACGTTCGCCTTGACGCTCTCGCTGACGCCGCGGAAGTTCACCAGCATCACCAGCAGCATGAAGCCCATCGCGATGCCCATCACGGCGATGTTCGGCAGCTCGAGACCGACGCCGACCGCGAGGTTCGCCGCGAAGGCCCGGGAGGCGGTGGAGGCGCTGGTGATCCCTGAGCACATCACCACGAAGCAGACGAGGAACGTCACGAAGTGCACGCCGAACGCCTTGTGCACGTAGAGGGCGGCGCCGGCGGTCTGCGGGTACTTGGTGACGAGCTCGAGGTACGAGAACGCCGTCACGAGCGCGACGCCGAACGCGATGAGGAACGGCAGCCAGGCGGCCCCGCCGACCTCGGCGGCGACCTGGCCGGTCAGGGCGTAGACGCCCGTGCCGAGGATGTCGCCGACGATGAAGAGCAGCAGCAGCTTCGGCCCGATGACCCGCTTCAGCTCGGTCTTCTCCTGCCCGTCTGGGCCGGTGCCCGGGGCGGCCCCGGAGGCGGCGGTCGGCTGGTCGGGAGGGGTGGTGGTCGTCGACACGAGGGCCTCCTGGGCGCATCGGTGCTGCACGGGTCCGGTTGACGGCCCATCCTGCTCCGCCCCGCGGCTCGGGTCACGTGCAGTCATCGAAGTTGCAGCGTGTGCAACGAACGTGCCGAGGAGGCGGCCTAGACGAACTCGGACCGGTCGGCCAGGTAGGCCCGCAGCTCGCGCACCTCGTCGGGGCCGCGGCCCCAGCGCACCTGCACGACCCCGTCGCGCAGCACGAGCGGGTCGGACGCACCGCTCCGCAGCGAGTCGGCGTCGAGGGGCAGGGGGACGTGCTCGAAGTTGACGACCTCGCCCTCGGTGAACTTCTTCGAGGCGGCCCGGCGGGCGTCGCGGCGCTCCTCGACCGAGGCCGAGAGGCCCTGCTCCTTCTTGGGCCCGGTCGCGCGGGTGATCCGGCCGGTGGCCCAGACCTCGCCGCCGCGTCCGAGCAGCAGGACCCCGAGCCGCCAGGCCCGCCCGGCGGGCTGCATCGACGCCGAGGTGTGCACGAGCAGCAGCTTCCGCGAGGCCTTCACGGTGGCCAGCGCCTCGTCGCGGGCGTGCCGGGCGTCGAGCTCGGCGGCGGTCTCGCGGAGGAGGCGCGCGAGGGAGTCGGCAGCCGTGACGGCCTCGTCGTCGGTCACCGCGCCTCCTCGGGGGTGTGTCGGGTCGTGGGGAGGGTCAGCTGTCGTAGCCGTGGTCGAGGAAGTCCTCGACGAGCTCGACGACGAGTGCGTGGTCGTCGGCCTGGGGCAGGCCGGAGACCCCGACCGAGCCGACCATGCCGACGCCGCGGACGATCACGGGGAAGACCCCGCCGTGCGCCGCGTAGAGCGCGGTGTCGAGCCGGGACTTCTCGTCGAAGGTCGAGCCGTCGACGCGGAACTGCTCGCCGACCCGCCACGAGCTCTTGCCGTAGCGCTCGACGACGCGGGCCTTGCGGTCGAGCCACTCGTCGTTGTCGAGGGAGGTGCCGGGCAGCGCCGCGTGGAACACCCGCTGACGGCCCTTGAGCACGGCGATCGTGACGGGCAGGCTGCGCCGACGAGCTCCGGCGAGCACGTGGGCGCCGAGGTCGAGGGCCGTGTCCGTGGTGAACCTGCGGAAGGTGAGGCGCTCCTCCTGCTCGGCGAGGGTGCGCAGCAGCGTGTCGTCGGTCATGGTGCCTCCGGGATGTCAGGTCGAGCGGGCGTCGTCGCCCCGGCCGAGCCTAGACGCGGGCGCTGGGGACGAGATCGGCGCGGCCGCGGGCTCGTCTCGTTCCCGAGCGTCAGCGACGCCCACCCGCGGCGGCGAGCGCCCGGCACGGGTCGCTGCCGACGAGCCGGCAGTACACGTCGGACAGCTCAGCTGCCGACAGCGACCACGGGTGCTCGAGAGCGCGCTCGCGGGAGGCGCGTGCCAGCCGCTGCCACAGCTCGCGGTCCCCGAGCAGGCGCGTCACCGTCTCGCCCCACGCGACGGGGTCGCGAGAGTCGAGCACGACGCCGGTGACGCCGTCGACGACGGACTCGCGGAGGCCCCCCGAGGAGGCGGCGACCACCGGGACCCCGCTGGCCGCGGCCTCGAGGGCGATGAGCCCGTACGTCTCGGAGTGCGACGGCACGAGCACGATCCGCGCTTCGCGGAGCAGGCTCGCGAGGCCGGGTCGGGTCTGCGGGCCGAGGAACCGGACGTCGAGCCCCGACCGGTCGGCGAGCGCGGCCAGGTCGCGCTCGTAGCCGGCGAACTCCGTGGAGGCGCCTCCCGCGATCACGAGCTCGGGTCGCAGCTCGGCGGGCACTGCGGCGACGGCCTCGATGGCGAGGTCCGGGCCCTTGAGCGGTTCCAGCCTGCCCGCGACGACGACGGTGGGGCGAGTCGCCGAGCGGGGGTCGCCGACCGCGTCGGAAGTCGTCGGGGACGCGACGCGCGCCTCCTCGTCCGGGGCGAGAGGGCGGAACAGCTCGGCGTCGACGCCCGGCAGCACGACCGCGACCCGGTCGGGGTCCCCGCCGAGACGGCTCGTGACGGTCTCGGCCTCGGCGTGGCTGATCGCGACGACGGAGTCGGACTCCCGGGCGAGCATCGCCTCGCCGGCGAGGCGGCCTGGCGACTCGGCGCGCTCGCCGTGCGAGAGGGGAGTGCTGTCCGCCGCGGCGATCGAGTGGAAGCTCTGCACGTGGGGGATCCCGCGCTCGCGCGCGATCGGCAGGGCGGCGACGCCGCTGAACCAGTGGTGGGAGTGGATCACGTCCCAGGGGCCGAGTTCGGCGAGACGGTCGCGGAACTCGTCGACGAACTCCTCGTGCCGGCCCTTCGCCACGGCCTCGAGCGGCCCCGCGGTGAGGTACCGGAGCAGGACGCCGGGCGCCAGCTCGACGGCCTCGGGCTCGTCGGGGGAGGACCGTCGCGTCAGGATCTCGACCTCGTGGCCCGCGGCGCCGAGCGCCTCCGCCTGGTTGCGCACGACGACGTTCATGCCGCCGACGTCGCCCGATCCCGGCTCGGCCCCCGGCGAGGTGTGGAGCGAGACGAGCGCGATGCGGAGGGGTGAGGTCACTGCCCGAGCGTACTCGCCGTGGCCCGCAGGCTCCGCGCCCCTCCCGCCGCCCCTCCCGCCGCCCGTCTCTCCGTGAACCGCGTTCCGAACCATGAACCGCGATAAAACGCGGTTCATGGTTCGGAACGCGGTTC
>NZ_CAUPYL010000147.1:0-6468 GCF_963515265.1 uncultured Frigoribacterium sp. | reverse complement strand
GTGCCCGGCCGTCGCCTGCGCGATGGCCCTCAGGTCGTCGTCCTCGACGGCGTCGACGACGAGGTAGCCCGCGGGGGCGGCGTCGAGCGCCAGCCGCAGCGCGTCGGCCCCGCGGCGCACCACGTCGAGCCCGATCTCGGTGACCGTGGCGGGCGTCTGCGGCGCGAGCAGGTCGCGCAGCCGCGACCGCGTCATGGGCGTGAGCGGGTGGTCCCGCATCGACGAGTCCTCGAGCAGCTCGTCGCCGACCCACAGCGAGCCGTCGCGCACGGTGCGGCCGGTGCCCGGGAACGCGGGCACGACGACGCTGCGGTCGGTGCCGAGGCGCTCGCGGAGCGCGTCGAGCACCGGCCCGATGTTGCCCTCGTCGGTCGAGTCGAAGGTCGAGCAGTACTTGAGGTAGAAGCGGTCGGCACCCCAGCCGAGGAGGCGGTCGGCGGCCCCCAGGGACGCGCCCACCGCCTCCTCGACGGGGGCGGTGCGCGACTTGAGGGCGACGACGACGGCGTCGAGCCCGGCCACCTCCTCGTCGGGGACGGGCCGGTCGCCGATGACGACGGCGGTCCGCAGCCCGCGCGAGTGCAGGGCGGCGGCGAGATCGGTGGCTCCTGTGAAGTCGTCGGCGACGGCACCTGTGAGCATGGGGACCTTCCGGTGGAGACATGTCGTCCGTCGTCGGACGCGACGGAGCCATCTCAGCATATGTGACTATTTGGTGCGATCTTTGACAATCTGTGAAGTCAGGCTACGGTTGCCCACGAAGCCCCGGCCGACCGACCCCTCTCGGGCGACAGGCCACCTCGAACGAACGGGAACAACGGTGATCCTCCACTCGACGTCGCGCCGCGCGACCCAGGCCCGCGAGACCCCGGTCCGCGTCCTCCTCACCGGAGCGAACGGCGGGTACGGCCGCACCCTGCTCGACCAGCTGCGCCGTCTCGACGACATGGTCGCGACCCAGCTCGTCGACCCCGACGTCGCCGGCACCACGCGGATGCTCGACGAGCTCGGCGTCCCCGCCGACCGCGTCGCGACCCCCTCCACCGTCGCCGAGACGACCGCGGCGCTCGCCGCCGGCCAGGTCGCCGTGATCGCCGACGGCGCCGCCGTCGACTGGAGCGCCGCCGACGTGCTCGTCGAGGCCACCGGGCGCATCGAGGCCGGCCACCGGTACGCCGACACGGCCCTCGACCACGGCGTGCACGTCGTCATGGTCAGCAAGGAGATCGAGTCCGTCGCCGGCGTCGCCCTCAGCGCCAAGGCCCGCGCCGCCGGCCTCCGCTACCTGCCCGGCGACGGCGACCAGCCCGCGAACCTGCTGCGCCTCGTCGCGTGGGTGCTCGACTGCGGCTTCGACATCGTCGCCCTCGGCAAGTCGAGCGAGTACGACCTCGCGTTCGACCCGGCCACCGGCGTCGTCGACCAGGCCGGCACGACGATCGACGCCCCCGGGCTCGTCGACCTGCTCGAGCTCGGCGACCGCCCCCTCGAGACGGTGGAGGCGCGGGCCGCCCAGGTCGCCTCGCTCAAGCGCAGCGCCGCGGCCGACCACTGCGAGATGACCGTGGTGTCGCTCTACACCGGCGCGCACGCCGACGTCGAGGGCATGCACTACCCCGTGGCCCGGCCGCACGAGCTCGCCGACCTCTACGCCACGCGTGAGGACGGCGGCCTGATCGGCCGCACCGGCAGTGTCGACGTGTTCTCGATGCTCCGCCTGCCCGGCGAGGCCAGCTTCGCCGGCGGCGTCTTCGTCGTCGTCCGCACCGGCGACCCCGTCACCTGGGAGACCCTGCGCGGCAAGGGCCACGTCGTCAGCCGCGACGGCCGGTACGCCTGCATCTACTGGCCGTACCACTTCATGGGCGTCGAGACGCCGCTGACCATCGCGGCAGCCGTCGACGGCGGGTCGTCCGTCGCCGAGCCCCGGCAGCACACGGTGCTGGCCGCACGGTCGAGCACGGCGCTCGCCGCGGGCACGACGTTCCGCGTCGAGGGGCACCACCACGAGATCGCCGGCGTCGCACCCGTCATCGTCGATCCCGACGACCACGGCGTCGCGCCGTACTACCTGCTCAGCGGCGCGCGGCTCGTGGCCGACGTCGCCCCGGGCGAGCTCGTGCGCCTCGACGACCTCGCCGACGTGCCCGCCGCCGCGCTGGCCGCGTACCGGACGGGCCTGGCCCTCGGGGCCTGACCCGCTCCTCCTTCCTCTCTTCCCGCCCCTGCAGCACCCACCGCCCCCACCGCACAGGAGATCGACGACGATGCCCCTCAGCCCGACACCGCCCGCCCCCGCCCCGATCGAGGTGACCTCGTGAGCGTCGAGATCATCGCGCTGATCGTGCTGGTCGCCGTCTTCACGATCTCGGCCGTGCGCAACGTCCACATGGGCGCGCTCGCGCTCGTCGCCGCCCTCGTGGTCGGCGTGCTCGTCGTCGGCGAGAGCCTCGACGACGTGCTCGGCGGCTTCCCCGTCGACGCCCTGCTGATCCTGCTCGGCATCACGTACCTGTTCGGCATCGCCCGGGTCACCGGCACCATCGACTGGCTGGTCGACCGCTCGGTGCGCCTGATCGGCGACCGCGTCGCGCTCATCCCGTGGGCGATGTTCGTCATCGGCACGCTCGTGGCCTGCCTCGGCACGTCGCACGCCGCGTTCACGATCGTCCCGATCGCGATGAGCCTCGCGCACAAGCACAAGATCCACTCGACGATGATGGGCATCGTCATGAGCTCGGCCATCGTCGGCGGCGCGCTCGCCCCGACGAGCATCAACGGCATCACCGTGATGACCGTGGCCCGCACCGCGGGGATCCCCTACAACCCCGCGCTGATGTTCGGGCTGTCGATCGGCATCAACACGCTGGTCGTGCTGGTCGCGTTCTTCCTGTTCGGCGGACGCGAGCTGATCGCCAGGACGCGCGCCGCCGGTGCCGCCGCTGCTGCGGGCGGCTCCGGGCGCTCGGGCTCTTCCGGCTCGTCGCGTCGTCGTGCCGGCGGTGCGGGCATCGGCGGATCCGGTCTCGCGACGACCGTCGCCACGAGCGAGGGCGCCGTGGGCGCACCCGCCACCAGCGCCGAGCGCGCACAGGCCGGCTCAGCTGTCTCGTCCTCCTCCTCCGCGACGTCGACGGCCACCGCGACCGCCGCCTCCTCGACCGCCGCGGTCTCGGTCGACGCTGCGCCCTCGGAGAAGCTCAGCGGCTACCAGCTGCTCGTGCTCGTCTCGATCCCGGTGCTGATCGTCGGCTTCTTCACGATCACGTTGCTCGACGTCGACCTGAACCTCGGCGCCGTGGCGCTGACGATCGCCGTGCTGCTCGCCTTCGTTAACCCCGACGTGGGCCGCCAGGCGCTCGGCCGCATCGACTGGGGCACCATCCTGCTGCTCGGCGGGATCATCACCTACGTCGGCGTCCTGACCCGCCTCGGCGCCATCGACCAGCTCGGCGAGGCCGCTCGCTCGGTCGACTCCCCGCTGCTCGCCGCCCTCGTGATCTGCGTGATCGCCGGGCTCGTGTCGGCCTTCGCGTCGACGATCGGCATCCTCGGCGCGCTCATCCCGCTCGCCGTGCCCCTGCTGATCCCCGGCGGAGGCCTCGAGATGACCGGCTTCATCTACGCGCTGGCCATCTCGGCGTCCCTGGTCGACTGTGCGCCGTTCGGCACGACCGGAGCGACGATCGTCGCCTCGGGCGTCGAGGAGGAGCGGCCGCGCCTCTACCGCCACCTCATGTTCTGGGGGCTCTCGATGGTGGTCATCGGGCCGATCGTGACGTTGGCGCTGTTCGTGGTGCCCTTCCTCTGGGCCTAGCCCCGCGCCCCGTCGGGCACGACCCGACGCAGAAGCGACGAACCTCCGTGATCTTCCACGGAGGTTCGTCGCTTTCACGTCGGCACCCGCGCCTCCTCGCCTTGCTCCGGCTCCCGTTGCCGGCCGGCCGGCCGGCGCATGGGCGTCGAGTGGTCAGCAACGGTCCCGGACGGCTCCCGCGAGGACTGGACCTGACCACTCGCGCTCGTGAGCGGCCTCCTCGCCCACCCGCACCTCCCGCGTCCGGCCGTCGTTCTCGAGGGCGGGCACTCCGGGCCGAGGGCGGGTCGCCACGGACCCGCCCTCGACGCCGATGACCCGCCCTCGACCCGGTGGCGGGCGCGCGAGGTCGCTGCGAGGCGCGATGCGCGATGCGCGATGCGCGAGGCGAGGAGGCGCGGGTCAGGCCTCGGGGGAGCCGCCCGTCACGGGACGCAGCAGCGCCGCGACGACGTCGCCCATCAGGTCGCCGGGCGCGACGTCGCCGGTGGCCGGCGCGTCGAAGGCGGAGCCGACCGAGATCGTGATGAGGAGGCGCGCCAGCTGGTCGGAGGAGAGCCCGGTCGCGTCGGGCGTGCGTCCCTGGAACACCTGGTCGACGAGGCCGCGCAGCGTGTCGAGCACGGCCCGGCGCTGCTCGACGAAGACCTCCATGACGCGCGGCTCCGCGAGCGCCTGCGAGCGGAGCTCCGACATCAGGCTGAAGTCGTCGGCCGTGCCCGCGCCGTAGGGGGCGAACGCCGCACGGATCGCGGCGGGCAGGTCGGGCAGGTCGGTGCCGGGCACGCGCATCTCGTGCAGGGCCCGGAGCGCGCCGTCCGTCTCGCGGCGCAGCAGGGTCACGACGAGGTCGGCCTTCGAGTCGAAGTTCGAGTAGACCGCGCCCTTGCTGAACCCGGCCGCCTTGGCCACGTCGTCGAGGGTCGTCGTGTGGACGCCGTGACGTGCGAACAGCCGGCTCGCCGCCTCGATCAGGCGCTCGCGCACCTCGGCGCGCGGCGGGCGCTTGGTGGGGGCGCTCCCGGTCGTGGACATGTCGTCACCCTAACGTCCGGGCGACGGCTGTCGTCTGCGGCGCGCAGGGCCGGGATCCCTTGCATACTCACGGGTATCCAGGCGCTAGGATCGTCCTGCCTGGTGGACCCGAGACACCAGGAACGACCGAGTGCGCGTCGAGCGAGGCCCGCCCGAACGAGCCGCCGCCCCGCGCGCTCGGTCCCGTCCCTCGCGCGGGCTGCCCGGTGCACGGCCCGTGGCGAGGCCGTCTCGCCTGCCCGTTGCGCGCGCACGGCCCTGCTGTGGATGAAGGAGGCGCTGCACCTGTTCATTTATCCACAAGCGACAGCGTCGCTAAAGGCCTGATCAGAGGCAAGTAGCTGAGTTACAGCCGTGTAATTTCCACACAGTAGTCCACAGCTTTCCTCGGTTATCCCCCGAAAGAGTCGCTCTCGACACACATTTTCCACACGCTTATCCACATGCTGTGGGGAGGCTGGCGCGCCCCGACGGTCACCCCCGGGCTGGGTGCACCTGCCCCTCGCGTCGAGGTCGGGGCGCTCGCTAGGCTCCCGACCGTGTACGTCCTCTTCACCGTGGCGATGTTCGCCGTCAGCCTGATCGCCCTCGTCGACATCGTGTCGCGCGACGACTCGCAGGTGCGCGGGCTGCCCAAGCTCGTCTGGGTGCTGCTCGTCGTGTTCGTGCCGCTGCTCGGCAGCGCCCTGTGGTTCATCGTCGGCCACGACTGGAGCGCCGCCCGCGCGGCGGGGTCGTTCGGGGGGAGGTCGTCCGAGAACGTCTCGTTCGGAGACCCGCGCGGATCGGAGCGGGTCGGCTTCGGGGGCTCGCGTCGCGCCTCCTCGTGGTCGTCGCAGCCGGCCGCCCCGCGCCAGAAGACGACCGAGGAGCAGCTCGCCGACCTCGACCGCGAGATCGAGTTCCACGAGCAGCAGGCCCGCCTGCGCGCCCTCGAGGTCGAGGTGGAGAAGCGCAAGCGCCCCGAGTGACCCCGGACGCGGCCTGACCCGTCGACGCGCTCGACCTCGACCGGGCCTCAGTCGTACACGCGGCCGAGCACCCACTGCCCCGCGCCGTCGCGGAGCACCTCGAACATGTGCGTCGTGCCGACGCCGTCGGTGGCCTGGAACCGCCACCCCACGAACTGCTGCGGCGGGTGCGTGATGAGCGCGGGCACGAAGGCCGGCTCGTGCCACATCTCGGTCGGGGTGTCCGTCACGCGCCACCGGGTGCCGTCGTGCACGAGCCGGTCGGGCGTGCCGTCGACGAACCAGAGCGCGACGGCCGATCGGGTCGTGGAGATGTTCATCGGGGCCGCCTCTCTCTCGAACACGTGTTCGAACAGGAGGCGAGTGTAGGCAGGCCGGATCGGCTCGCGCAACCGCTCCGGCGTGTCGTCGGTCCCGCCTCCTGGACGCTCGCCCCTGCCCTCCTCGACGCCGCCCTCAGCCCCTGAAGAACCGCGTTCCGAACCATGAACCGAGTTATTTCGCGGTTCATGGTTCGGAACGCGGTTCGAGGCGTGGCTCACACTCGGGGCGGCAGAGTCAGGCCCGCACGGGCGCCGCCGCGAGCGGCATCCCGAGCGCGGCGGCGACGCCCGGCGCGACGACCGCTCCCGCGACGACGTTGAG
>NZ_CAUPYL010000146.1:0-6600 GCF_963515265.1 uncultured Frigoribacterium sp. | reverse complement strand
GGCGTGCAGCGTCCGGCCCCGGGCGCCGGTGACCCCGACGGCGGCCCGGAGATCGTCGACCGGCAGGGCCGCGACGACGTCGGCGCGGGGGAACCTGCGAAGTCCCGTCCCGGCCATGTCGGCGCCCAGCGCGGCGACCAGCCGTCCCGCGAAGGTGCGGGCTGCGGCGAGCGAGACCTGCTGGCCGAGCACGGTGGTGACCGCCGCCTCCCACCCCTCGGGGCTGCCGGTGATGCGGATGCCGGGCCGTGAGCGGACGAGCGGGCCGAGCACGGGGTCGTCGCCGAGTGCGGCGAGCATCCCGGAGGAGTCGGCGTCGAGGTCGAGCCACCGACGGACGAGACGCTCGACCCGGTCGTGGTCGTCGGGCGAGGGAGCGAGCCCCTCGGAGGCGGTGGCCACGACGTCGACGCCGCTCGCCTCGAGGTGCAGGTCGAGCCGCAGCACGCGGGTCGGCTCGCCGGCTGCTGCCACGTCGACCAGGCGGGAGTGCGTGCCGGCCGCCACGTCGGTCAGCTCCGCTCCCGGCACGCTGTGCGCCGCGAGGAGGCCGATCGCGTGCGCGGCGTCGTACGGGCCGTCGGTCTCGAGGCGCAGCTCGAGCGGGCGGAGGCCGAAGTCGGTCACCGTGCCGCCTCCCACACGCCCGACGACCCTCGTCGGTGACTGTCGACCAGGTGGGTGTCGACGATCCCGGTGGCCTCCATCAGCGCGTGCATCGTCGTCGGCCCGACGAAGGCGAAGCCGGAGGCCTTGAGCGACTTGGAGAGCGCGACCGACTCGGGCGAGGTCGTGGGGACGTCCGTGAGCTCGACGGGACGAGGGGTCTCGGCCGGCCGGTGCGACCACACGAGGTCGACGAGCCCGCCGCGCTCGCGGAGGGCCACCGTCGCGCGGGCGTTCGTGATCGTCGCGTCGATCTTGAGCCGGTTCCGCACGATGCCCGCGTCGGCGAGCAGGCGCTCGCGGTCGGCGTCGTCGAAGCCGGCCACCACGTCGGGGTCGAAGTCGCGGAACGCGGAGCGGAACGCCTCGCGCTTGCGGAGGATGGTGGCCCACGACAGCCCCGACTGGAAGGCCTCGAGGCTCAGCCGCTCGAAGAGCCCGCGCTCGTCGCGGACGGGCATGCCCCACTCGGTGTCGTAGTACTCGCGCATCAGCGGGTCGACCGCCGCCCACGGCGGTCGGGCCAGGCCGTCGTCGCCGACCACGACGCCGCTCACGAGCGCGCTCCGGCCGAGAGCTGCGACTCGAGCCCGAGCAGGACCGCCTTGGCGGACTCGCCGCCGCGGTAACGACCCGGCGTGCCGTCGCTGCGGACCACGCGGTGGCAGGGCACCACGACCGGCAGGGGGTTCGTCGCACAGGCCGTGCCCACGGCTCGGACGGCCCTCGGGCTGCCGCTCGCGGCGGCGACGCGGGCGTAGCTCGCCGTCTCGCCGTAGGGGATCTCGGGCAGGTGCTCGAGCACGGTCCGCTGGAAGCCCCGGGACAGCCGACGGTCGAGCACGAGGTCGAAGTCCCGGCGCCGCCCGGCGAAGTACTGGTCGATCTCGACCGCCACCTCGTCGAGCTGCCGGCCGGACCGCAGCACCCGGGAGCCGACCTGCGCGGCGACGCGGTCGAGCACGGCGTCGTGGTCCTCGACCTCGAACGCCACGCGCACGAGACCGACGTCCGTCGCGCAGAGCAGCAGCGACCCGACGGGCGAAGGGACGGTGCGCCAGAAGACGTCGACGGTGCCGACGACCGCAGCCTGGTCCGCGAGCCGGCCGCGGAGGAGGTCGAGGTGGGCGTCGAGGCCCGGGCCCGGCTCGGTGTCGGTCGCCGCGACGAGGCGGTGCTGCACTGCCGTGTCGACGTCGGGTGCCGTGTCGTTCACGGGCGTGCTCCTTCTCGGGGTCTCGTGCGTCGGGGTGCTGCAGGTCGGGGCGCCTCGGGTCGGGTCGCCGTCGAGCCGGTCGAGCCGGTCGAGCCGGTCGAGCCGGTCGGGCCGGTCGGGCGGGTCGGGAGGGTGGGGGTGGAGCCTTTCTCGTCGCGCTCGCCGAGCACGTGGCGCAGGGCGGCGACGCCGTCGGCAGCCGAGCGTCGACACGCGGCGTGGCTGCGGCCGGTCAGCTCGGCGACCTCGAGGTGGCTCAGCCCGGCGAGGTGGTGCAGCACGACCGAGTCGCGTTGCCCCTCGGGCAGGGACCGGACTGCGCGGAGCAGGGCGTCGTCGCGGGCGAGAACCTCGTCGAAGGCCGCCAACGACTCGCCGTCTGCCGCGGGCTCTGGCAGGTGCTCGACGGGCTGGGGCCGACGGCCCCTGGCCCGGATGACGTCGAGGGCCTTGCGACGGGCGACGGTCACGAGCCACGCCTCGACGTTGACGTCGGACGGGAGGTCCGGCCAGGCGACCAGGGCGGCCAGGAACGTCTCGGACCAGGCGTCGTCGGCGTCGGTCGGGTCGAGCAGGGCACGACAGACCCGGAGGACGGTGGTGCCGTGCAGCTCGACGACGCGATCGAAGGGCGTCATCTCAGAAGAGCCGACCGGAGCCGGCCGACGCCTCCACGTCGTGGTCGAGCACGAGCCGCTGCTCGCCCACGGGGCTGTCGATCGTCGTGTGGACGACGGAAGTCGTGCTCATCGGGGCTCCTGTCTCGGCTGATCGTACTCATCATGGAGACGCGCGCCGCGCCTCCTGTGTGAGGTGAGGTGCGAGAACCTGCGGAGGCTGCACGGATCAGAACATGAGCCGCGAGTCTCAGCGGACGCCCCGGAGCGGCCTGGTACTACTGAGGACGCGCCCTTCGCGGGCGCCACCGGCTCGGTCCGGGGACTCCACGCTGTCGGGTGCGTGCGAGCACCCGGGCCGGGTCCCTCTCGCTCGCGCCGCGCCGCGCAGCTCAGCGACGCGTCTCGAAGCCGCCCTCACCGGTCGGCGCGAGCTCGTGCACCTCGACCCGCGACACGTCGGCCCCGGTCGGTCCGTCCTCGAGCCAGGCCAGCAGCTGGCCGACAGCCTCGGGCTCGCCCTCGACCTCCACCTCGACGGTGCCGTCGGAGCGGTTGCGCACGAAGCCGTCGACGCCGAGGCGGTCCGCCTCGCCCTCGGTCGAGAAGCGGTACCCGACGCCCTGCACCGTGCCGTGCACGAGGGCGCGTCGTCTGATCACGTCGTCCATCGGTCGACCGTACCCGCGCCTCCTCGTCCCCGGACGCGTCGAGGGCGGGCCTCCCAGGCCGAGGACGGGTCGAGACCGACCTGCCCGCGAGCTGGGAGACCCGCCCTCGAGGACCGTGCTCAGCGGTCGATGGTCGACATGTCCGAGTAGCGGTCGCCCTTCGGCGCCGCGACGTCGTCGAGCTGGTGCACCTGCTCCTCGGTGAGCTCGATCGCGTCGGCGGCGACGTTCTCGTCGAGGTACGCGCGGCGCTTCGTGCCCGGGATCGGCACGATGCCCTCGCCCTTGGCGAGCAGCCAGGCGAGCGCAACCTGGCCGGGCTTCGCGCCGACCTGGCGGGCGACCTCGTCGACCTGCTCGACGATCCGCACGTTGGCCTTCAGGTTGTCGCCCTCGAACCGCGGGTTGAACCGGCGGAAGTCGTCGTCGGCCAGCTCGTCGACCGAGCGCAGGGTGCCCGTGAGGAACCCGCGGCCGAGCGGCGAGTACGGCACGAAGCCGATGCCGAGCTCGCGGACGGTCGGCAGCACCTCGGCCTCGGCCTCGCGGCTCCACAGCGACCACTCCGTCTGCAGTGCGGTGATCGGGTGGGTGGCGTGCGCGCGGCGGATCGTCTCGGGCGACGCCTCCGAGAGCCCGAGGAACCGCACCTTGCCGGCCTCGACCAGCTCGCCCATGGCCCCGACCGTGTCCTCGATCGGCACCAGGGGGTCGACGCGGTGCTGGTAGTAGAGGTCGACGTGGTCGATCCCGAGCCGCTTCAGCGAGCCGTCGATCGACTTGCGCACGTACTCGGGGCGACCGTCGATCGTGCGCTCGGCCCGCGCCTCCGGGTCGGTGACGTTGCCGAACTTGGTCGCGACGACGGCGTCGTCGCGACGGCCCTTGAGCGCCCGGCCGAGCAGCTGCTCGTTGGTGTGCGGACCGTACATGTCGGCGGTGTCGAGCAGGGTGACGCCGTGGCCGAGTGCGGCGTGGATCACGCGCACCGACTCGTCGTCGTCGGTCCCGCTGCCGGTGTAGAAGGCGGACATTCCCATGAGGCCGAGGCCGATGCGGCCCACGTCGAGTCCGCCGTCGACGCTGCCGAGTGTGGTGTTCTTCATGGCGTCAGGCAACACCCGTGCGCTGTGCGGCGACCGAAGGAGGCGCGGTGCCGGTCGTGGGGACCGCAGGAGGCGCGGTGCCGGTCGTCCCTGCACCGCGCCTCCTCGTCCGCCTCGCGCCCCGAGGGGCCGGGGCCTACGCCGTCGTCAGCTCGACCTTGAGCCAGCCCGGCTCGCGCCGGTCGAACGCCTCGTACGCGGCGATCGCGTCGCCGACGGGCTCGCGCTCGGTGATGAGCGCGGTCGGGTCGAACAGGCCGGCGGCGACCCGCTCGATCAGCGGGGGAGTGACCGAGTGGTGGTCGCAGTTGCCCATCCGGACCGTGAGGTTCTTGAGCATGGCCGCGCCGATCGGGTACGACTCGACGGTGGGCGAGTAGACGCCGATGATGCCGATCCGGCCGTACTTCGCGACGATCTCGACGGCCCAGCGAGCCGCCTGCGACGGCGCGCTGCCGGGCACCCACAGGTCGCCCTGAGGAGCGGAGTCGGGGGCGACCTGAGCGACCTCACGCTCGAAGCTGTCCTTCTCCTCGTCGGAGGGAGCGGCAGGGCCCGAGACGGGGTGCTGCGCGTCGACCCCGACGGCGTCGATGACGGCGTCGACGCCGATGCCTCCCGTGAGGTCCTTCACGGCCTGGACCGGGTCCTCGCGGTTGAAATCGACCACCTCGGCGTTCTGGGCCAGCGCCTGGGCCAGGCGGTCCTCGAGGCCGTCGATCGCGATGACCCTGGAGGCGCCCTGCTGGAACGCGGACGCGATCGCGAACTGCCCCACGATGCCCGCCCCGAGCACGGCGACGACGTCGCCGCGACGGACGCCGGCGAGCTCCGCCCCGAACCAGCCGGTGGGGTAGATGTCGCTGAGCAGGATCGCCTGCTCGTCGCTGACCGTGTCGGGCAGCGGGTGCAGCGTGTTGCGCGCCCAGGGGACGCGCACGTACTCGGCCTGGAGGCCGTCGATCGGCCCTGTCGAGGCCGGCCCGCCGAAGAAGGCGGTGCCCGCGTCCGGTCCGTTCGCGTTCGCGACGTCGCACTGCGCGGTGTGGCCCTCGCGGCAGTACCGGCAGGCGCCGCACGACACGGTGCTGTTGATCACGACGCGGTCGCCGGGGCTGAAGCCGCGCACCGCGTCGCCGACCTGCTCGACGACGCCGACGGCCTCGTGCCCGAGGATCGTGCCTGCCTCCATCGGCGCCATCGTGCCGCGCACGAAGTGGAGGTCCGTGCCGCAGATCGCGCTGCGGGTGATGCGGACGATCGCGTCGTTCGGGTCCTGGATGGTGGGCTTGTCGACCTCGTCGAGACGGATGTCCCCGATGCCGTGCCAGACGACTGCCTTCATGTGTGCCTCCTCGATCGGTGCGGCTGAGCCCACGGGAGTCCGCCGGCACGGCGTGCACGGTAGGCCCGGGCGACCGGCGGCACCCGCCGAGTCGCCTCCGCGTCCGGGGTACAGACGTGGTTCGTCGGGCGTGCGGGCCCAGGCCGAGACGCGACGACGCCCCCGACCCAGCAGAGGTCGAGGACGTCTCGCGCTCGTTCCCGAGCCGGTCAGCGCAGGCGGGTCGTCGAGTCCCACAGGTCCTTGCACGGACCCGTCGCCGTCTCGGCCGCCTTGCCGGCGCCCTTGAGGACGCTGCCCCAGTTCTTCTTGACGACGCCTCCGGCCGCGGTCAGCAGCGCGCCGCCCATGCCGTGGTTGCACTCCAGCATGAGCGTCTTCTCCTTCTGGGTCAGGTCGGGGGTGTTGACGAAGATCCGGTCACCGGTGACCGGGTCGACGGCGCAGCCGACCGAAGGCGCGCAGTAGTCGGCGGGAGCGGCCGTGGCGGCCTGCGCCTGGGCTGCGGTGCCGGCGCCGGTGAACAGGGCGACGGCCAGGACGGTGGTGCCGATGGAGTGACGCTTCTTCACGGGGACCTCCTCAGGTCGAGGCGGCGCCGGGCGGCGTCGCCGATCGTGCGTCCAGGACGCTACCGATCCCGCGGCGGCCGGCGAAAGGCCCCTTGACATCCGACTCGTTCGGTGGGCGGTGGCACAGAGGTGTCCCGATCCCCACGGCGGCGCGGAAGTCCGGACGCGTCAGGGGCGTCCGGACCTGCGCGCAGACCGTTCTGTTCGGAGCTTCTTCCCAGGTCCGAGCCGAGGAGGCGCGAGTCAGCCCCGCGAGGATCGCGCCTCCGCCGCCGTGGCCAGCGCTGTGCGACGACGCCGCAGCGCGGCCCCACCGGCCACGAGACCCAGCCCTGCGGCGAGCAGCCCGCCCGCGACCAGGAGCGGCTGGTCGACGTCGTTGCCGGTGAAGGCGAGGGGCCCGCGAC
>NZ_CAUPYL010000145.1:0-6747 GCF_963515265.1 uncultured Frigoribacterium sp. | reverse complement strand
TCTCCACGGCGAGGCCCCGTCCCGGGAGGACGGGGCCTCGCTGCGCGTCCGGGCGTCGGGCGTCCCGGCGTCCCGGCGTCCCGGCGCTCGTGTCGCGCGGAGAACCGCTCGTCCGCGCGTGCGGAGACCCGTGTCGCGGGCGCGACGACAGGCGTCGCGGGCGCTCGGCGTACCCCGTCGAACGGGAGGCTGGCTGTCGAACGCGCGCGGATTGTCGCTGCTGGCAGGGGACGGGGTCAAGCCCCCCTGCCTCTTTGTCCCCCTGATGCTCGTTCCTGGGACGAGCCTCCCTCGGCTCGGGACAGATTGAGGCGACCACAGACGACCGTGATCACCACGGTCACGACCCTGGAGAGGTTCGACATGAGCGACACCAACGGAGACGGCACCACGCCGTCGACCCCCGTGTACGACCAGGCCGCCGAGACCGGCTCGCCGCTCGGCGAGGCCGGTGCCTACCGCGACGTCGAGAGCAGCCTCGAGCGCCCGCTGGACGACACGGACGTCGACGGCGTCCCCCGCGCCGCAGGAGGCGCCTCCTCGACCGACGGCACCGCCGTCGGCTCGACCGGCGCGTACGGCACCGTCGGCGGCAGCACGACCGGCCCGACCGGCTCGACCGGCGACTCCGACTCGGGCGGCGGCGGGAAGGCCGACGCGGCGAAGGGCGAGGCAGGCAAGGTCGCCGGCGATGCCAAGGAGCAGGCCGCGAACGTGGCCGGCAGCGCCAAGGAGCAGGCCGGCAAGGTCGCCTCGGAGGCCGCCGACCACGCGAAGCAGCTCTTCGGCCAGACGACGTCCGAGCTGAGGGACCAGGCCGGCGCACAGCAGGAGAAGGCCGCGGCCGGCCTCCGCACCGTCGGTCAGCAGCTCGAGTCGATGGCGCAGGGCTCCGACGGCGGAGTCGCACAGCAGCTCGTCGGCAACCTGTCGGGCCGCGCGCACGGCGTCGCCGAGTGGCTCGAGGGGCGCGACCCGGGGTCGCTGCTCGACGACGTCAAGCATTTCGCCGCGCGCAAGCCCGGCACCTTCATCGCCATCGCCGCGGTCTCCGGCCTGCTCGCCGGCCGCGTCGTCAAGTCGCTGACCGCCGAGGCGAAGGACGAGCACGGGGCCGCGTCGACCTCCGCCCCGAGCGCCGGCAGCTCGACCACGGGTGCGGCGCACGCCACGGGTGCCGCGCACACCACGGGCACCTCGGCCACCGGCCCGATCGCCGGCGAGTACGACGTCGTCACCGAGGGCGACGTCCCCGGCCTCGGCGAGACGAGCGGCACCGCCGGCACGAGCACCAGCAGCGTGCCCGGCACCTGGCCCGACTCCACGGGGGCGCGCCCGTGACCGACCCGACAACGGGGGCGGCGTACCCGTCCTCTCCCGTCGGCGGCCCGGACCCCCGGGTCCCCGGCCCCGACTCGCCCGCTCCGGAGGAACGCGCGGCGAACACGTCGCTCGGCGACCTGCTGAGCGGCGTGACCGGCGACATCTCCACCCTCTTCCGGCAGGAGGTCGAGCTGGCCAAGGCCGAGCTCAGCGTCTCGGCCAAGAAGGCGGGCAAGGGCGCCGGCATGTTCGGCGGCGCCGGGCTCACCGGCCTGTTCGCCCTGCTGTTCCTGTCGCTGGCGGCGATGTGGGGCCTCGGCTCCCTCATCGGCCTCGGCTGGTCGTCGCTGATCATCGCGGTGATCTACGGCGTCGTCGCGCTCGTGCTGTTCCTGCGCGGCAAGAAGGAGCTGAAGCAGATCCAGGGGGCGCCGAAGACGGTCGACTCCCTCAAGAAGATCCCCGACACCGTGAAGCCTGGAGGCACCGCATGAGCAACGCAGACGGGTCGAAGACCCCCGAGGAGATCCGCGCCGAGATCGAGCGCACCCGCGCCGGACTCAGCTACGACGTCGACACGCTGGCCGACAAGGTCAACCCGACGAGCATCGCCCACCGCCAGACCGACAAGGTCAAGGGCAAGTTCACCACCATGAAGGAGTCCGTCATGGGCACCGCCCACAGCGGCACGAGCAGCGTCTCCGGGGCAGCTTCCGGCGCCGCTGACTCGGCCGAGGAGACCGCGCACCAGGCCGTCGGCAAGGCCAAGGGCAACCCGCTCGCCGTGGGGCTCATCGCCTTCGGCGTCGGTGCGCTCGTCGCCTCGCTCATCCCCGCGTCCGACGCCGAGCAGGAGCTGGCCGCCACCGCCAAGGACAAGGCCGGGCCCGCCGTCGACGCCGCCAAGGGCGCCGCGCAGGACGTCGCGCAGAACCTCAAGGAGCCCGCGCAGGAGGCCTTCGCCAGCGTGGCGGACACCGCTCAGGAGGCGGCGAGCACGGTCCAGGACGACGCCCGGTCGGCAGCCGGCGACGTCAAGGACAGCGCCCAGCAGTCGAAGGACACCGTCCAGGGCGCCTGAGCCCGTCACCCTCTCGAAAGGAACCACATGTTCTTCCACAAGCAAGAGCTGCAGCACAGCGCCACCCCCGACGCCCCCGACGCGGTCTACGCGCGCAAGCTCCAGGAGGTGCTGGGCGGCCAGTACGGCGAGATCACCATCGCCATGCAGTACGGCTTCCAGGCCTGGAACACGCACATCCCCGGCAAGTACCGCGACCTCCTCTACGGCATCGCCGCGGAGGAGTTCGGCCACGTCGAGATGCTCGCCATCATGATCTCGCAGCTGCTGGAGAAGGCCCCCGTCGGGCTCACCGACGAGGCCGTGCAGAACGACCCCGTCATGGCAGCCGTCATCGGCGGAACCGACGTGCAGCAGGCGATCGTCGCCGGCGCGGGCGCCCGCCCGGTCGACAGCATGGGCAACCCGTGGCAGGGCGCCTTCATCACCTCGAGCGGCAACCTGCTCGCCGACTTCACGGCGAACGCCAACGGCGAGATGCAGGGCCGTCTCCAGGCCGCGCGGCTGTACCACATGACCGACGACAAGGGCGTGAAGGACCTGCTGAGCTTCCTCATCGCCCGGGACACCATGCACCAGAACCAGTGGCTGGCCGCCATCCAGGAGCTGCAGGACGACGGGATCGAGCAGTTCCCGGTGCCGAGCACGTTCCCCCAGTCGAAGGAGGACCAGACGGTGAACTACCAGTACCTCAACTTCTCCGACGGCGAGCACGCGAAGGAGGGGTCGTGGGCCTCGGGCCCCTCGCCCGACGGCAAGGGCGAGTTCTCGTACCACGACGGTCCCACCACGACCGCGCCGATGCCCGCTCCGACCACGCCGGACGAGCGCTTCCACGGCACGACGGGCAAGTCGCCGCTGCTCGAGAAGACGAAGGGCGCCGTCAAGGACGCGCTGCACAAGGGCTGACGCCACGAGACGACGACCCCGCCCCTCTCGAGGGGCGGGGTCGTCGTGCGTCGTCGCGGCGGGGGCTAGCGGCCGAGGACGATCGAGCCGGTGTGAGTGCGGATCGTGGAGGTGCGGGTGCTGAACGCGTTCAGCTGCGCGCGCACGTAGCGGCCGAGCGAGGTGCGCTGCACCGACGGCGACACGTAGGCGCCGATGGTGACCGCGTCGCGGTGCGCGGTCGAGACGTACGAACCCACTGGCTCGTCACGGCGGGTGGTGCTCACGTAGCGGCCGCCGAGCGGGAACGGCTGGGCGGGGGTGGTCGATGCGGTGCGGTCCATGGGGGCCTCCTCGTTCAGGGAGACGAGGGCCGCCGGTCGAGTGAGGGCGAGGTGCTCGTCTCCGTCGGCGTGAGCACCACCCTAGCGCCTTATCTTGAACAGTTCAAAACAACGCCCCGACCGAGGAGGCGTGCGTCACGCCCCGAGCAGCAGTCGCAGCCCCAGCGCCGTCATCACCACGGCGATCAGGCCGTCGAGCACGCGCCACGACGACGGCTTCGCGAAGAACGGCTTGAGGAGGCGCGAGCCGAGGCCCAGCGCCGCGAACCACAGGAAGCTGCCCGCGATGGCCCCGCCTGCCCACCACCAGCGGAGGTCGCCCGGCTGCTGGTTCGCCACCGAGCCGAGGAACACGATCGTGTCGAGGTAGGTGTGGGGGTTCAGCCAGGTGAGGGCGAGCACGGTGACGACGGCGGTCTTCCTGCTCGGCTGCACCGCGCCTCCCTCGGCCTGCAGCGCTCCGGACGGCCGGATCGCCCGCTTCGCGGCGAACCCCGCGTAGACGAGCAGGAACGCGGCCCCGACGATGCGCACCGCCACGAGGGCCTGCGGGGCCGCCGCGATCAAGGCCCCGACGCCGGCGACCCCGGCGATGATCAGCACGGCGTCGCTCACGGCGCAGACCGCGATGACCGGGAGGACCACGCGGTTGACGCCCTGCAGGCCGATCTTCAGCACGTACGCGTTCTGCGCGCCGATCGCGACGATCAGGGCGAGGCCGGTGCCCATGCCGAACAGGGCGGGCAGCAGGAGGGAGGAGAAGGTCACGTCCCGACGCTAGGGAGCAGGCGCGGCATCTCTCTAGCTCATGTTCGTGATGCTGCATAAGCTCTGCTGATGATCACCTTCGCCTCGGAGCACCTCGTGACCCTCCGTGCCCTCGTCGACGAGGGCACCTTCGAGGCGGCGGCTCAGCGGCTGCACATGACGCAGTCGGCCGTGTCGCAGCGCATCAAGCAGCTCGAGCGCACCGCGGGACAGGTGCTCGTGCAGCGCACCACGCCCGTCGTGACGACCGCGGCCGGCGACGTGGTGCTGCGCTACGCCCGGCAGGTGCAGCTGCTCGCCGACGACGCGGCGGTCGAGCTGGGCGCCGGCGACGGCGCGGGCGGTCCGGGAGGCGCCGGCGGGCCGGGCGGGCTCGGCACGTCGATCGCCGTGGCCGTGAACGCGGACTCGCTCGCGACCTGGTTCCTCGAGGCGCTCGCCGCCCTGCCGCCGGAGGTGGGCGCCGTCTTCGACCTGCACCGCGAGGACCAGGAGAACACGACCTCGCTGCTGCGCTCGGGCACGGTGCTCGCCGCGGTCACGTCGACGCGGGAGCCGCTGCAGGGCTGCTCGTCCGAGCCGCTCGGGCTGATGCGCTACCGCGCGGTCGCCAGCCCCGGCTTCGTCGACCGCTGGCTCGGGGGAGTGCCGACAATGGGCCGCGTCGACGCCGCGCCGATGCTCGACTTCGACCGGTCGGACCAGCTGCAGCGGGGGTTCCTCCGGGCGTCGCTCGGCTACGACCCGCGACCGCCCCGGACGTTCGTCCCGTCGTCGGCCGACTTCGCCCGCGCCGCCCGGCTCGGCCTCGGCTGGGGGCTGCTGCCCGAGGCGCAGTGCCTCGACCTGCTCGCCGACGGGTCGCTCGTCGAGCTCGCCCCCGGCGAGCACGTCGACCTCGCCCTGTACTGGCAGCGCTGGGCCCTGTCCTCGCGGCTGCTCGACACGCTGACGGAGTCGGTGCGGCGCTCGGCGGCGGACGTGCTGCTGCCGGCGTGAGGGGCGCGCTCGGGCACAGGAGGCGCGCGTAGCGTGAGCCGGTGAACAGCGCACCCGAGACCGGCACGTCCGAGACCCGCACGTCCGAGACCCGCACGTCCGAGACCCGCACGTCCGAGACCAGCACGTCCGAGACGCCCGCGGCCGAGGTCGGCGACGCCGAGACCCGCACCTTCGAGACGCGGGTCGGCACGGTCGTCGGGCGCGTCGACGGCGACGTGGTGCGCGTGCTCGGCGTGCCGTACGCGGTGGCCGAGCGGTTCGAGGCTCCCCGGCCCGCACCTCCTGCGGTCGATGACGAGGGGCGGCCCGTGCCGCTGCTCGCGTTCGAGCGCGCGCCCGCGTCGCCCCAGCTGTCGTCGCCGTCGATGCAGGTGCTCTTCGACGACGCGGCCCGCGGCATGGTCGACTCCGAGCACTGCCAGGCGCTGTCGATCACCTTGCCCGCCGACCTCGCGCCGGGGGAGCGGCTGCCCGTGATGGTGTGGATCCACGGGGGCTCCTACGTCAACGGGGCGGGCGACCTGGCGGTCTACGACCCGCGCTCGCTCGTGGTCGAGCAGCGCGTCGTCGTCGTCACGGTGACCTACCGGCTGGGGGTGTTCGGGTTCCTCGGCGACGGCGAGCGGGTCCCGTCCAACCTCGGGCTGCTCGACCAGCTCGAGGCCGTGCGCTGGGTGCACGAGACGATCGACGCGTTCGGGGGCGACGCCGACACGGTGACGCTGTTCGGCCAGTCGTCGGGCGGCGACTCGATCGCCCACCTGATGATCAGCGAGGGGGCGCGCGGGCTGTTCCGCCGGGCGATCGTGCAGAGCGCTCCGCTCGGGCTCGACCGTGGTCGGTCCGCGATGACGAAGGCGATGCTGCGCGTCACGGGTGCGCCCGCTCCCGACGCCACCGTTGAGGAGCTGCTCGCCGGCCAGCCCCTAGCCGAGCGCGTCGCCCTGCGGTTCGGGCTGCGCGGGGGCATGCCGTTCGGCCCGCAGTACGGCCGCGCCCCGCTGCCCGCCGAGGAGGACCGCGACGCCGCCTGGCGCGACGTCGCCCCGCACGTCGACCTGCTGATGGGCGCGACGACGGAGGAGACCGGGCTCTACGTGCCGCTCGTCCGGCCGCTCGACGTGCTGACGAGCCTGCCGGTCGTCGGCGGGCTCCTGCGCCGCGTGCTCGTCCGGGCGACGACCGGGGCCGTGTACGGACGCGACGCACGCCGCTTCGTCGCCCGGCACCGCGCCTCCGGCGGTCGGGCCGTGCGGTACGAGCTGAGCTGGGCGCCGCGCGGCAGCCCCCACCGCCCCCCGCCCCACACCCACCAGCCCCAGCTGCAGGGCACCGAGGGGG
>NZ_CAUPYL010000144.1:0-6748 GCF_963515265.1 uncultured Frigoribacterium sp. | reverse complement strand
CGACGGCGTCGCGGACGAGGCAGCCGGCCAGAAGGCCGGGCGACCCGCCGGCGGTCGGCACGACGCCGCCCGTCCCGAGGGCGGCGCAGTCGTCGGCTCCTCGGCTGCGGCCGACCTGGACGATCCGGCTGACGGGCACGACAGCTCCGCCCCGGGAACGACCGAGACCCCGACGGCGCCGGACGGGACGCCGGGACCGACCGACCCTGCGGGGTCCGTCCCCGGGGCCGACGACGGCGAGGACGCCGTCGAGCCCGAGCCCGAGGCGGAACCGCACTCCGGTCCCGACGCATCCGAGCCCGGACAGTCGTCCGAGCCAGGGCAGCCCTCTGCGGCCGACCCCGTGGCCCCGGTGCCCCTCCGTGAACCGGCTCCCGCTCCCGACGCCGTGGCCGGCGACACGGCCCCGGTGGCCCCGCTGCCTCGGGCCGTACCCGGCGCCTCCCCGGCGGTCGCGCCGGTGCCGGACGGCGACCCGGTCCCCCTGGTCGAGCCCGGTCAGCAGAAGGTCGTCGAACACTGCACGCACTGCGGCGCGCTGCTCGACGAGGACGACATCTTCTGCCCCGAGTGCGGGGCCGTCGTGCAGTCGGTGGCGCTGTCCTTCACCGGACCGGTCGCTCCGCTGCCGCCCGAGTGGCGTCCCAGCGTTGCGGCACCGGCACCGGCTCCGGCACCCGCACCCGCACCCGCACCCGCACCCGATCCTGAGAACGTCGTCGACGCGGGCGGCGAGGCGACTCCGGTCGTCGACGAGCACCGTGCCGAGCTGCCGCCCGAGCGACAGGCCGCCCGGCCGACCGCTCCGACGTCCGAGCCGCCGGTCCAGCCCGGGGCGGTCCCCGGCCGCTGGGCAGGAGCGCCCGAAGGGGGCGGCGCGCCCCGTCTCCCCGACCTGCCGCCCATGCCGACGGCGGCACCGGCGTCGGCCTTGTCGGGGCTCCTCGCCGGCGACGCCCGCTCCCGCCTGGTCACGGACGACGACGTCGACGAGACCCGTCTCGTGAGGAGGGGCCCCGTCGGCACCGAGTACCTCTTCCAGTTCAGCACGGGCGAGAGCGTCACCGTCGACGGGTCCGGCCTGCTCGGACGGGCACCGACGCCGCAGCCGGGGGAGCGGTTCGACCACCTGGTCCGCATCGCCGACCCGGGCAAGTCCGTCTCGAAGACCCACCTCGAGTTCGGGCAGGAGCTCGGGGCCCTCTGGGTGAGCGACCGGTGGTCGGGCAACGGCACCGTCGTGCGTCCCCACGAGCAGCCCGCGCGACGTGTCGAGCCGGGCACGCGCGTGCGCGTGGCCCGCGGCACGCGCGTCGAGATCGGCGAGCAGTTCTTCATCGTGAGCTGATCTCCTGAGCTGATCCCTCCCCAGGCCGCTCTCCGAGCCGAGGTCCGACCTCGGGCCAGGGGACAGCTGCCACGCCGCCGGATCGCCGTGGTGGGCTGGCCTCGTGACATTCCCCGACACCGCGACCACCTCCTCCTCGCCCGGCGTCGTCGTGCTGCCGTCCCCGTCGCCCGAGCCGTCGCGTCGGGCCCTCTCCGTCGCTGCCGTCTCGGTCGCGGGCCTTGCGGTCGGGGGTGCGGGCGCGGCCCGGGGCGATCTCGACCTCCTCGCCGTCCTCGTGGCCGGGGCGTCGGTGGCCTCGGCCCAGGGCCTCGTGGGCCTCGTCGGGCGACAGGCGGCCCGCGCCGCCCGAGACCGGTGGTCCGCGGCCCTCGACGAGACCGAGGCGGTCTGCGACGCCCGGATCGACTCGCGTCGTCGCTCCCTGCGGCACCTCTGGCCGACCTCTGCCGACCTCGTGGAGCGGCTCCGTCGAGGTGAGGCTGCACCGGTCGTCGGCGTGCGCTCCCTCGTCGTCCTCGGCAGCGGGCGGGTCGACAGCGGGATCGTCCTCGTGGGCGACACCGGTGCCGCCGTCGTGCGCCACGCCCGCACCGAGGCGCTCCGACGGCGCGTCGCCGAGCTGCCCGGCGGTCCGCTCTGCGTCGACGCCGCCGGCGGGGTGCACGTACGGGGCCCGGAGCTGCTGGCCCGGTCCCTCGCGGGCGGCTACCGCGCCCAGCTACGGCACCGGGGTGCTCCGGACGGCCTCGTGACCTGGCAGCCGACGGAGGCCGACGGACACGGCGCCGCCGAGAGCCGAGCTGCCGAGGCCCGGTCGGGGCAGGGCGGAGGAGGCGGCGGCCCAGGGTCGTCCGCAGCCTGCGTCGTCGAGATCTCGAGCCACGGTGCCGTGGCCGTCGTCCGTCGCGACGGCACGGCCTGCTCGGTGCCCGTCACGCCGGCGTGGACGTCGGTGCTCGACGCCCCCGATGCCCCCGACGCGCGGACGGAGCCGTCAGCGGGTCACGCCTGAGGGGTCGTGAGCGCCCCGCTGAGTCGGAGCGAGCCGACGGGGACGCCCCCGCCGAGCACCTTCTCGAGGGTCGCGGAGGTGACGCGGTCGGCAGCGGCCTGTTCCACGACGCCCTGCTCGACGAGGAGGTGCAGGGCGACGAGGGTGCCGGCGCGGACGTTCCCGTCGAGCACCTTGACCGCGACCCCGACGCCGCCGGTGGTCCCCATCACCATGACGCCTTCGGCCCCGAGCTTGGCGAACACGCCGAGCTCGTCGATCGTGACCGTGTTGTCCCGTCCCGGGCCGTCGATCGCCCAGGCGTCGGCGAGCACCGAGCGGACGAGGTGCGCCGCGTCGGGGTCTCGGTCGTCGCGGACGTCACCGGCCGACCCGGCCACCCGGCCGACGGCCCGCGCGAGGCCGGTGACCGTCGTGGCGAACACGGGAGCGCCGCAGCCGTCGGTCCCGGCGTGGTCGACGACCTCGCCGGTGAACTCGGCGACGGTCTCGCGCACGGCTGCCTGGAGGGGGTGGTCGATCGCTGTGTAGGTCGCCGTGTCCCAGCCCTGCTGGTCGCAGGCGAGGAGGAAGGCGGCGTGCTTGCCCGAGCAGTTCATGGCCGCGCGACGGGGCTCGTCGAGCAGGCGGGCGCTGCGGCGGTCGCCGGGCCAGTCGGCGGGGCAGAGCAGGTCGTGCTCGTCGTGGTCGCCGCGCGCGAGCATCGCCTCGACGACCTCGAGATGGGCGGGGGTGCCCTCGTGGCTGGCGGTCGAGAGCACCGCCTGCGGTCCCTGGAGGTCGACGCCGGCGCGCAGCACGGTGAGCGCCTGCAGCGGCTTGAGGCAGGAGCGGGGGTAGATTGAGGCCCCGACGTCGCCGACCGAGCGCAGCACGGCTCCGTCCGGCCCGACGACGACCCCGGCGCCGAGGTGGCGGCTCTCCTCGAGGCCCGAACGGACGAGGACGGCGAGCTCGACGCTCCCGTCGGCGGTGAGGGGACGGCGCGGGTCGCCGGCGGAGGCGCTCAGGTGGGTCATGATGGGGAGTGTATCGACGCCCCGCCGAGGAGGATCCCGTGCTCGACCACCACTACGCCGTCGACCTCGCCTGGACGGGCGACCGGGGCGTCGGAACGACGTCGTACCGCAGCTACGGCCGCGACGCCACCGTGTCCGCCGCCGGCAAGCTGCACGACATCCAGGGGTCGGCCGACCGCACCTTCCACGGCGACGCCGATCGCTGGAACCCGGAGGAGCTGCTCCTCGCCGCCCTGGCCGAGTGCCACCTCCTCAGCTACCTGCACGTCGCGGCGTCCGCGGGCGTGGTCGTGGTCGCCTACCGGGACTCGGCCGAGGGCTCCATGACGCAGACCGCCGACGGGGGAGGTCGCTTCACGTCGGCCACGCTGCGGCCCGTCGTCACCGTGGCGGACGCGTCGATGGTCGAGCTCGCGGGCACGCTGCACGCCGAGGCCGCCCGCAAGTGCTTCATCGCCGCGTCGGTCGCGTTCCCCGTCGGCCACGAGCCCACGACCCTGGTGGCCGCAGCCTCCTGAACCGGGTCGACGTGCCTCGGCCGTTCAGCGGGCCCTGCGGCGGCGTGGGGCAGAATGACCTGACCCGGCGCCTGCGACCCGGGCGGCTCCGTGCCGTCCCGGCTCCGCGCCGTCCCCGCCCCTCGACCGAGAGACTCCCATGCGCCGCTCCCTCTCCCTGCTCGCCGTCCCCGTCCTCGTGCTGGGCCTCGCCTCCTGCGCCTCCGAGGCCAGCACCGGCGACACCGCGACCTCCGCCCCGTCCTCCTCGTCGAGCGCCCCCTCCGACGTGCCCACCCGCGCGAGCGGCGAGGCGCAGGAGCCGCAGGCCGGATTCCCGACGGTCGAGCTCGACTCCGACGGCCGCCCGACCGTCACGCTCCCCGGCACGGAGGCGCCGACCGAGCTCCAGGTCGAGACGCTGATCAAGGGCGACGGCCCCGTCGTCGAGGACGGCGCCCAGGTCACCGTCCAGTACCAGGGCTCGCTCTGGAAGGACGGCACGGTCTTCGACGAGAGCTGGAAGCGCGGCGAGCCGACCACGTTCGGCACCGGCCAGGTCATCCCCGGCTTCGCCGCGGGCATCGTCGGCCAGACCGTCGGCTCGCAGACCGTCGTCGTCATCCCGCCGGCCGAGGGCTACGGCGAGGCAGGCGCTCCGCAGGCAGGCATCGCGGGCGACGACACGCTCGTCTTCGTGATCGACATCCTGGCCGCGAACTGACCGTGACCGCCGTCGGTCGCCGCGCGCGCCTCCTCGGCCTGGTCGGGGTGCCGCTCCTCGCGGTCGCCCTGGTCGGCTGCACGGACGACGCGGCGCCCGAGCCGTCGGCCACCACGCCCGGTGCCAGCCCTGCCGCGACCGCCTGCCTGGGCGGCGGCGCCGAGGCGGACTCGGTCGAGGTGTCGGGCGAGGTGGGGCAGAAGCCCGGCATCGCGTTGGCCGGCCCCCTCGGGGCGGCGACGAGCCAGCGGGCCGTGGTGTCGCAGGGCACGGGGCCGGAGACGAAGTCGGGCGACGTCGTGCAGGTGGCCGTGACGGTCTTCGACGCCACGACCGGCGCCGAGCTGAGTTCCGCCGGCTACGAGCGCGGCAGCGGCGAGCAGCTCACCATCAGCGCCGACTACTACGTGCCCGGGCTGGAGGCCGCGCTGCTCTGCAACCAGGCCGGCTCGCGTTCGGTCACGGTCGCCAGCGCGGCCGACATGCAGCCGGCCCAGACGGGCACCGCGCCGCCGAACGCGGCGGCCGTGATCGTCGTCGACACGTTCTCGATCGTGCCGACGCGCGCGACCGGCGTCGACCAGCCCGCGCAGCCGGGCTTCCCGGAGGTGACGCTCGCCGACGACGGCCGTCCGACGGTGACGATCCCCGACGCCGACCCGCCGGCCGAGCTGCAGGTCGAGGTGCTGAAGAAGGGCGACGGCGAGGTCGTCCCCGATCCCGCCAACGTCACCGTCCAGTACCAGGGCGTCAACTGGCGCGACGGGAAGGTCTTCGACGAGAGCTGGGGCAAGGGCACCCCGACCCCGTTCTCGACCGCCCAGGTCGTCCCGGGCTTCGCCGCGGCGATGATCGGCCAGACCGTCGGCTCGCAGGTGCTCGTCGTCGTCCCGCCCGCCGAGGGCTACGGCGACGGCGGACAGCCGAGCGCGGGCATCGAGGGCGGCGACACGCTCGTCTTCGTCATCGACGTCCTCGCCGTGGCCTGAGCGGCGCCTCCGCACGGCGCCGCGCGCGCCCCTAGGCTGACCGCATGCGTCGCGTCATCCTCCTCGGCTCCACCGGCTCCATCGGCGTGCAGGCGCTCGACGTGGTCGCCGCCCACCCCGATCTCTTCACCGTCGTCGGGCTGTCGGCCGGCTCGGACGCCGCCCAGCTCGCGGAGCAGGCAGCCCGCTTCGGCGTCGAGCACACCGCCCTCGGCACCGACGAGTCGGTGGCGCTCGTCTCCGACGTCGAGGCCGACGTCGTCGTGAACGGGATCACGGGCAGCGTCGGCCTCGCGCCGACGCTCGCCGTGCTCGACTCGGGCGCCACGCTGGCGCTGGCCAACAAGGAGAGCCTGATCGTCGGCGGCGACCTCGTGCGCGAGCGCGCGGCACCCGGGCAGATCGTGCCGGTCGACTCCGAGCACTCCGCCATCGCGCAGGCGCTCCGCTCCGGCGACCGCGGCGAGGTCCGTCGTCTCGTGCTCACCGCCTCCGGCGGGCCCTTCCGTGGCCGCACGCGCGCCTCCCTCGCCGACGTCACCCCGGCCGAGGCGCTCGCGCACCCCACGTGGGACATGGGCCGCGTCGTCACGACGAACTCGTCGACGCTCGTCAACAAGGGGCTCGAGGTGATCGAGGCGCACCTGCTCTTCGACGTCGACTACGACGACATCGACGTCACCGTCCACCCGCAGTCGATCGTGCACTCGATGGTCGAGTTCGTCGACGGGTCCACGATCGCCCAGGCGTCGCCGCCCGACATGCGACTGCCGATCTCGCTCGGGATGGCCTGGCCCCACCGCGTGCCGGGCGTCGGCGTGCCCCTCGACTGGACCACCGCCTCCACCTGGACCTTCGAGCCGCTCGACGACGAGGCGTTCCCGTCCGTGCTGCTCGCCAAGCAGGTCGGGCGGGCGGGCGCCACCTGGCCCGCGGTGTTCAACGCGGCGAACGAGCAGGCCGTCCACGCGTTCCACGACGGCAGGGTCGGCTACCTGGGCATCCTCGACACCGTGCGCGAGGTCGTCGACCGGCACACGGCGGGGCCGAGCACCCTCGAGGGCGTGCTCGAGGCCGAGCGCTGGGCCCGTGAGGCGGCCGACGCGCTGCTCGCCCGCAGCTAGCTTCTCCCGCCCCGCCCCGCCCCGCCCCGCCC
>NZ_CAUPYL010000143.1:0-6814 GCF_963515265.1 uncultured Frigoribacterium sp. | reverse complement strand
GCAGAAGCCCCGTCGGCCTCAGGTCCGGCCTCGGGAGCAGCAGCTCGCCTCGGCGGCGGGTCGTACGCCCGCGGGCCGTCGGCGAAGCCGGGCGTGCCCGCCCGGGTCGGCGTCCCGTCACGGTCGGCGGGTCGGTCGGAGGCGGGGCGTTCGGACATCGGGACGAGTCTAGGCAGGCGCGCCCGGCGAGTCGCTGCGACCGTCGCGGACCGGCGCGTCCCCCGCGGACTCGGCCTCCGCCTCCTGCGCCCGCTGCCGGGCGAACATCTGCGGGACGATCCTGAGGAACGTCCAGACGTCGCCGCGGTCGTAGCTGTCGGGCGACTCGTCGCCCCCGAGGAACGGGTAGGGCACGGGCACGTAGACCTGGTCGGGGCCGAGGGGGCCCGTGCGGCGGGCGACCTCGTCGAGGTGGGGGCGGCGGAGGACGAACTCGTCGAAGCCCTCGTCGGACAGGACCATCGCGTCGAAGTGCTCGAGGGAGTCGAAGCGGCCGTAGTCCTTGAAGGCGTCGCGGAAGGGGTGCAGCACCCCGAAGGTGCCCTCGCGCCGGTCGTGGAGGAACACGTGCCCGAGGTGCGAGTACCCGACGACGTCGGTGTACGAGCGATGCAGCCCCTCCCAGCCGGGCAGGTCGCCGACGGGGCGAGGCGACGGGAGGAGGTGGTAGCCGGGCGAGCCGGACGCGGGCTCGGCCGTCAGCTCGGGTGCGGCGGCGGGCCCAGGCGCGGGGACGGGCTCGGGCGCGGCGGCGGGCTCGGGCTCGGTGGCAGGCTCGGTCGCCAGCTCGGAAGGGACTCTGACGGGCGCGGTCTCGGGTGCGGCCGCGGTGTCCTGCGGGCTCGTCGTCGAGCGCCGGAACGGGTTCCTCATTCGCGTGAGCTTAGGGGGACCTCGCCTGCTCGTCGAGAGCTGACGAGAACTCATGAGGTGGTCCGGACGAGAGCGGGGCTGACGCGCGGGAACGCCCCCCGGGAATGCACGCTCGCCGCGTCGGTTGCACCACGGATGAGCTCTGCCGACAGCACCCGTCCGACCGACCCGACCGCCGACCCCTCCGCCGCCGCTCCCGGCACCCCGGACGCCGCGCCGCGCACCGCGCTCGTGGTCGGCGCCAGCGGCATCACCGGCACCGCGCTGGTCGAGCGCCTCACAGCGGACGGCTGGGACGTCCTCGCGCTGTCGCGCCGCGCCTCCTCGGCCCCCGGCGTCCGCGGCATCGCCGCGGACCTGCGCAGTGCCGACAGCCTGCAGGAGGCGCTGGCCGGCGAACGCCCCACCCACGTCTTCTTCACGGCCTGGTCGCGCCAGGAGACCGAGGCCGAGAACATCGCGGTCAACGCGGGCATGGTCCGCGACCTGCTCGCCGCGCTGGCACACGCGCCGGTGCAGCACGTCGCGCTGGTCACCGGCCTGAAGCACTACCTCGGACCGTTCGAGGCGTACGCCGCGGGCGAGATGCCCGACACGCCGTTCCACGAGGAGGAGCCCCGCCTCGACACCCCGAACTTCTACTACGCGCAGGAGGACGAGGTCTTCGCCGCCGCCGAGCGCCAGGGCTTCACCTGGTCGGTGCACCGCTCGCACACCGTGATCGGCTACGCCGTCGGCAACGCGATGAACATGGGCCTCACCATCGCCGCCGCCGCTGCTCTGAGCCGCGAGCACGGGCTGCCGTTCGTGTTCCCGGGCAGCGAGACGCAGTGGAACTCGCTCACCGACATGACCGACGCCGGCCTGCTCGCCGACCACATGGTCTGGGCGTCGACCGACCCCGCCGGTGCGGACGAGCCGTTCAACGTCGTGAACGGCGACGTGTTCCGCTGGCGCTGGATGTGGCCCCGCCTCGCCGCGCACCTCGGCGTCGACCCTGCCCTGGTCGCCGGGCCGTCGGGCGCGCCGCAGCCGTTCGAGGTGCAGATGGCCGGTCGCGAGGACGACTGGGCGGCGCTCGCCGCGAAGCACGATCTCGTCGAGCCCGACCTCGCGCGCGTCGCGTCGTGGTGGCACACCGACGCCGACCTCGGCCGCGAGATGGAGGTCGTCACCGACATGGGCAAGAGCCGCGAGGCCGGGTTCGTCGGGTTCCGCCGCACGGAGCGCGCGTTCACCGAGCTCTTCGACCGGTACCGCGCGGCACGCCTGGTGCCGTAGGGCGGCTGCGCGTCCTCGGGCGCTCTGTGTCCCGCAAATGCCGACCGCGGGTGCCGCAATACCTGCATTTCCCGCTGTTGTAGCGCCCGGCATCGGCTGACGGTCGGCATGTGCGGACCTTCGCCCTGATCTCAGGAGGCGCGGGTCGACGGCACGGAGGAGGCGCGGGCCCTGAACCGAGGAGGCGTGGGGCGCTGGCTACGGGAGGCGCTTGTCGTCAGCCGGGCCGTCGGACGCGTCGTCGACGCGCGGGGCGCCGTCCGCGAGGGGCACGTCGTCCGCGTGGGCGAGGATCGACTGCGCCGTGGCGCCGAGCACCACGGTGGCGTCGACCCCGCGGGCCTCGGCCAGGGCTGCGCTGAGACCGGCCGCGAGGCTGCCGCCGGCTGCTCCGAGGGTCGAGACGACCGCCTCCTGCTGCTCGGTCAGCGGCTCGTCGGCCTGCTCGGCGACGACCTCGCGCAGGTTGTCGTCGCTCGCGTCGAGTGCCTCGTCGTCGCCCTGCGTGATGGCAGCGGCCTGGGACACGATCGCGAGCGCGAGCTCCGCGGCGTCGCGCTCGGGTGTGCGGTCGGTCGGTGTCGTCTCGTCCATGCGGCGACCGTACGCCGCACTCGCGAGGGATCGTCAGCGAGCTCGGAGGCAGCGTCCGCGTGCCGAGCCCAACGCGCCCTCGGCCCCTTGTCCCACATGTGAGAGTGATCGGCGTCGCCGGCGTCCCAGGAGCGGGGATCCGGGGCCTCCTGGCGGCGGATCTGTCTCCCTTTGCGATGCCCGGCGTCCGGCGCCGCGCCGCTGAGTGAGCACTGCGCAACTAAATGCGGGCCGCGCCGCTCAGTGCGTGCCGCGCCGCTCAGTGCGCGCCGCGCCGTCGAGCGAGCTCGACGGCCCGCCCGATGCTGTCGCGCCACGGCTCCCCGTGGCCGGGGAGCACCACCCGCGCTCCCGTCGAGGCGAGGGCGTCGAGCGAGGCGAGGGCCACGTCGCTGTCGGCCGTCGCGGCTCCGGCCACGATCTGCGGGCCGCGACCGCCGGTGTAGGGGTCGAGCGTGACGAGCGCGTCCCCGACGATCACCGCGTCGCGGTCGGGCAGGTGGAGCGCGACGTGCCCGTCGGTGTGTCCCGGCGTCGGCACGATCACGGCGCCCTCGGGCAACGGCGTGCCGGCACCGATCGGCTCGGCGTCCCGGACGCCCCGCACCCCCAGCGCGCCCGCGAGGGCCATACGGCCGAGCGCCGGCAGGGCGGCGAGGTGCTCGACCGGGTACCGCCAGCGGGGGCGCTCGTGGCGGTACGAGTACGGCCGGGCCGCGAGACGGGCGTCGGCCTCGTGGACCCACACCGGCAGCCCCCAGCGCCGCCGCACCTGACGTGCACAGCCGACGTGGTCGAAGTGGGCGTGGGTGAGGAAGACGCCGTCGACGTCGTCCCGGCCGTGGCCGAGCTCGAACAGGGCCTGCAGGAGGTGCGGCCACGCAGCAGGGAGACCCGCGTCGACGATCAGCACCCTCGTGTCGTGCTCGACCAGGTACAGGTTCGTGTCGGCGACCTCGAGGCGGTGCACGCCGGGGGCGACGTCGCGCTCGAGCAGGGCGGAGGGGCGGAGGAACGACATGCACCGACCGAACCACGGCGGGCTCGTCCGTGCAGACGGCTTGACACGAGCCCGGTCGAGGGGCCACGGAGGCGCGCTCCGGGTCGACGGTGTCAGGCACCAGTCAGCAGGCGCCCGGGTTCGACCACCGTCGGTCAGGCGTCGAGCAGCCCGCGGATGTCGTCCGCGGTGAGCGAAGAGCTGAAGACGGCGTCGTCGTCGACGACCGCGTCGAAGAGGGCGGCCTTCTTGCGGCTGAGCGCGAGGACCTTCTCCTCGATCGTGTCGTTCGCGATCATCCGGTAGACCATCACCCGCTTCGTCTGGCCGATGCGGTGGGCGCGGTCGACCGCCTGCGACTCGGCGGCGGGGTTCCACCACGGGTCGAGCACGAAGACGTAGTCGGCCTCGGTCAGGTTCAGGCCGACGCCGCCGGCCTTGAGGCTGATGAGGAACACGGGCGAGGCACCCGAGCGGAACCGCTCGATCACCTCGGCCCGCCTCCTCGTCGACCCGTCGAGGTACTCGTGGGCGAGGCCACGCTCGGCGAGCCGGTCGGCGACGCGTGACAGGAACGACGTGAACTGGCTGAACACGAGCGCCCGGTGCCCGCCCGCGACCACGTCGTCGAGCTCGTCGAGCAGCTGGTCGAGCTTCGCCGAGGGCACGTCGTCGTAGGCCGGGTCGATGAGCACGGCGTCGAGCGCGAGCATCCGCAACAGGGTGAGCGAGCGGAACACGATGAACCGGTTGCGGTCGAGGTCGTCGATCAGGTCGAGCAGCTTCAGGCGCTCTCGCTGCAGGAACGCGTCGTAGAGCTCCCGGTGCGCCGGTGCCAGGTCGACGCGCAGAACCTGCTCCTGCTTCTCCGGCAGCTCGGGTGCCACCAGTTCTTTGGTGCGCCTGAGCATCAGCGGCCGGATCCGACGCCGCAGCGCCTGCAGCAGCTCAGGTCGTTCACCGGTCGCGATCGGCTTCAGCCAGTCGTCCGAGAAGCGGACGCTCGTCGAGAGCAGTCCGGGCGCGACGATGCGGAAGAGCGCCCAGAGATCCATCAGGCCGTTCTCGAGCGGCGTGCCCGTGATGGCGATCGTCACCGGCACGTCCAGGTCGACGGCGAAGCGGTGCGCCTGCGACTGCGGGTTCTTCACGTACTGGGCCTCGTCGAGCACGAGAGCCGCCCACGAGTGCGCCGCGTACTCCGCGAAGTCGAGACGGAACAACGCGTAGGAGGTGACCACGACGTCGGCCTCGGCCGCCGCCTCCCGCAGGCCCCCGCGGCTCTTGGCCTCGGTCTCGGTGATCGTGTGCACGAGCAGCCCCGGCGTGAAGCGAGCGGCCTCGGACGCCCAGCCGGAGACGACCGAGGTGGGAGCGACGACGAGGAACGGGGTGCGCGGGAGCGTGGCATAGCCAGGCCCGGCACCGGGCGAGTCAGCGTCGCGGGCGCGGGCGCGGGCCACGGCCTCGGCTTCACGGACGTGCGCGAACAACGCAAGGGTCTGCAGCGTCTTGCCGAGCCCCATGTCGTCGGCGAGGACACCGCCGAGACCGTGCTCGTACAGGAACGCCAGCCACCGGAAGCCCTCGAGCTGGTACGGCCGCAACGTCGCCGTCAAGGAGGCGGGCACCGCCGCCGAGGACGCTGCGGCTAGTGCAGCGGCGCCGGTGTCGCCGTCCGCCGCGTCGGCCAGCGCGAGCAGCCCGCCCACCGTCCGCCGCCAGCTGTCCGCCTGTACCGTCGCGTCGGCGAGGTCGTCGAACTCGGCCCAGAGGCCCGCCTGGTAACGGCTGATGCGGGGAGTCTCGACCTCCCACTCGTCGAGCGAGGTCGCCTCGTCGATGAGCCGCTTCAGCTCGTCGAAGGCCGGGTGCGTCAGCGACAGGTACGACTTGTCGACGAGCAGCATCTTGCGCTGCCGCTTCGCCAGCGCCGTCAGCAACGGGACGAACGGCACCGTCCGGCCCTCGATCGTGACGAGCACGCCGAGGTCGAACCAGTCGCGCTTGTCGGTCTCGATCGTCGTGACGGTCAGGTGCGGCGCCTCGGTGAGCTCGCGGTAGTCGGGGCGCTCGCCGACGACGTCGACGCGGACGTCTCGTCGCGCCTCGAGATCGGGCAGCCGTGCGTGGGCGAACTCCGCGGCCGCCACCCCGCGGAGCGTCGTGCCTCGGCCCGGGACGCCCCACGACTCGACGTCGGGCACGACGACCCCGGGGGCGGGTGCCGCCGAGCCGAAGGGCACGACGCGACCCGCGACGTCCCAGTGCCAGCCGAGCGAGAGGCTGTCGCCCCTGCCGAAGGTCGCCGTCAGCACCAGCTGCGGCGGGAGCACCTCGGGGAAGGCCACCGAGTCGTCGCTGCTGGTCACGGCGACCGTCTGCTGCAGCGCAGGGTAGAAGTCGCGGAGGAACTCGTCGGCGTCGCCTGCGGGCACGACGAGCTCGCGCGCAGACGCCAACAGCCGTCGCTGCTCGTCGCCGATCGGCGACGCGGTCGGCGCGAGGACGATCGACAGCGCGGGGTCGGGTGACACGAGATAGACCCCGTGGTCGGCCACCGTGCCGCTCTCGTCGTCCGTGCGCAGCACGCCGTCGACCGTCACGCCCGCGGCGAGCACGAGGCCGCCGTCGTCTCCGCGACGCGCGTCGACCGCCACCCGAGCGCCCGTGGCCACGGTGACGTCGGTGCTGCGCTTGCCGGTGACGAGGGCGATCCCGAGCCGCTCGGCCTCCGCGAGCAGGGGCCAGAGCAGCGGACTGGAGAAGTCGTCGAGCATCAGCCAGTCGCTCTCGCCGGGCACGTATGCCGCGTGCACGGAGCGGTGCAGGGCCGCGAACTGGCCGAACCAGGCGTGCACGTCGGCCGCGATCTGCAGGCGGTTCATCTGGTACGGCAGCGACGTCCAGGTGAGGTCGCCCCGCACCCAGTTGCCCGTGCGGCTGAGGCTGACCGGCCGCACCCCGAGACGCCAGGAGGCGCCCGCCGCCCCGCCCAGGGAGGCCCCCGTCACCAGTCCGCCCCCGCCCAGCCCGCCCGTCGCGCGGTCCTGCGCGTCGACGAGC